>JAGNNA010000436.1 GCA_017990895.1 Reyranella sp. | reverse complement strand
CAACGCGGTTGCCTTACGGAAAGGCGGCGTCGCGACTAGCTTCGCGCCGCTCTCAAAATGCCCAAGGAGGCATATTCGTCATGGCTTTCATCGCCGATCGTCTCAGCCGCATCAAGCCGTCTCCGACCAATGCCGCGCAGGGCAAGTTCCTGGAGATGAAAGCGGCGGGCAAAGACGTGATTGGACTGGCCGCCGGCGAGCCGGACATGCCGACGCCAGACCACATCAAGGAAGCGGCGATCCAGGCGATCCGCAACAACGACACCAAGTACACCGCGGTCCCCGGCACGCCGGCGCTGCGCCAGGCGATCGTTGCCAAGATGAAGCGCGACCACGGCCTCGAGTACAAGCCGAGCCAGACCGTCGTCACCTCGGGCGGCAAGCAGATCATCTTCAACGCCATGCTCGCCACCCTGAACCCGGGCGACGAGGTCATCGTGCCGGCGCCCTACTGGGTTTCGTACCCCGAGATGGTGCTGTTCGGCGACGGCACGCCGGTCATCGTGCAGTGCCGGGAGGAGAACGGCTTCAAGCTGACGCCGGAAGATCTCGACCGCGCCATCACGCCCAAGACCAAGTGGATCATCCTGAACTCGCCCAGCAACCCGACGGGTGCGGCCTACTCCAAGGCCGACCTCCGCGCCCTGTGCGACGTCCTGCTGAAGCATCCTCACGTACACATCCTGACCGACGACATGTACGAGAAGCTCGTCTACGACGACTTCGAGTTCTTCACGCCGGCCCAGGTCGAGCCACGCCTGTACGACCGCACGCTGACCATGAACGGCGTGTCGAAGGCCTACAGCATGACCGGCTGGCGCATCGGCTACGCGGCGGGTCCGCAGAAGCTGATCGATGCCATGATCACGGTGCAGTCGCAGAGCACGTCGAACGCCAGTTCGATCAGCCAGGCGGCCGCGGTGGCGGGCCTCAACGGTCCGACCGATTTCATCGCGAAGAACGTCGCGATCTTCAAGCAGCGCCGCGATCTGATCGTGTCGATGCTGAACCAGACCAACGGCATCAAGTGCCCGCGCCCCGAGGGCGCCTTCTACGTCTATCCGTCCTGTGCCGGCCTGATCGGCAAGAAGACGCCCGACGGCAAGGTGATCAAGGACGACACCGACTTCGTGAACTACCTGCTCGAGGCCGAGGGCCTCTCGGTGGTCCAGGGCTCGGCGTTCGGCCAGGGTCCCGCCTTCCGCATCTCCTACGCCACGGCGACGGAACTGCTCGAGGAAGCCGGCCGCCGCATCCAGCGGGCCTGCGCCGCGCTTTCGTAAGGACTGCTGACCTATTTCATCCCCGCCCGGTGTTTGACTCGTCCGGGCGGGGGTGAAACGATTTTCATGACAAGTGGGCTTCGCTCCGGCTGATCGTTCGGAAGCGTAACGTCTATTCCGCGACGTCCGTCCGGAGCTTCTGCGCTTTCTGCGAAGAAGGAGGACGTTGTCATGGCCGAACTCAGGACGGAGACGATCACCGGCGGCAGACCAGGCAGCGGCGCGCATCGCGTGGTGGCGCTGTGCGGGCCGTATCTGTCGGGCAAGACCAGCCTGCTCGAAAGCATCCTCTACGCGACCGGAGCCATCGGCCGGCGCGGCTCGACGCGCGCAGGCACGTCCATCGGCGATGGGGCCGCCGAAGCGCGCAAGCGCGGCATGGGCACGGAGATCAATGTCGCTTCGGTCGACTATCTCGGTGACCAGTGGACCTTCCTCGACGTGCCGGGGTCGATCGAATTCCAGCACGATGCCTTTGCGGCGCTTGCGGTGTGCGATGCCGCCGTCCTGGTCTGCGAGCCCTCGCCCGAGCGGGTGATGGCGCTGACGCCGCTCATTAAAGCGATCGAAGACCGGCACATTCCGCACATCATCTTCGTCAACAAGATCGACTCCGCCGAAGTCCGCGTCCGCGACCTGCTGTCGGCCCTGCAGTCGGTGTCGCGACGCAAGCTCGTTCTGCGGCAGGTGCCCATCCGCCGCGCGGCCGCCGACGGCAGCGAGGAGACGGTGGGCTACGTCGATCTCGTGAGCGAGAGGGCCTACCGCTACCGCAGCAGCGGCGCCTCCGACCTGATCGAGATGCCGGCCGAGGTGCTGCCGCGCGAGGCCGAGGCGCGGCGCGACCTGCTCGAGACGCTGTCGGAGTTCGACGACGCGCTGCTGGAGCAGCTCATCGAGGATATCGCGCCGGAGAAATCGCTGATCTACCGCGATCTGCACGACGAATTCTGCACCGATCAGATCGCGCCGGTGCTGCTCGGCGCCGGCGACCGCGAGAACGGCGTGCGGCGCCTGCTGAAGGCGCTGCGCCACGACACACCCTTCGTCGAGCAGACCGCGCAGCGCCGCGCCCTGCCTTCGGATGGCGCTCCGACGACCGAATGCTTCAAGGTCATCCACCAGAGCCACGCCGGAAAGCTCTCGCTCTGCCGCATCTGGTCCGGGACGCTCGCCGAAGGCCAATCGGTCGGCGGACAGAGGATCGGCTCGATCCTGCGCCCGTTCGGCCAGAGGCTCGACAAGATCGCCGCGGCACGCGCCGGCGAGATCGTGGCCTTCGCCAAGGTGGAGGCCCTGTCGTCCGGGCAGGTGCTCAGTCCCGCGGGGATCGCGGCCTCGGCGGATTTCCCGACGGCCGACTCTGCGGTTTTCGGCCTCGCGCTGTCCGCCCGCAACCGGAACGACGAAGTGAAACTCTCGGGCGCACTCCAGAAGATCGTGGAGGAGGATCCATCGCTCTCCTTCGAGCAGCGCGGCGAGACGCATGAGTTGCTGCTCAGGGGCCAGGGCGAGATGCACCTCAAGGTCGCCATCGACAAGCTCGCCGGGCGCTACAACGTCGCCGTCGAGACGTCGACGCCGCGCGTTGCCTATCGCGAGACCATCCAGGCCAGCACGCAGCAGCATGCCCGCTACAAGCGCCAGACCGGCGGCCACGGCCAATTCGCCGACATCAAGGTCGAGATAAAGCCGTTGCCGCGCGGATCGGGCTTCCGCTTCGTCGACCGGATCGTGGGCGGCGTGGTGCCCCGCAACTTCATTCCCGCCGTCGAGGAAGGGTTGCGCGAATACCTCAAGGAAGGGCCGCTCGGACAACCCGTCGTCGACCTCGAAGCAACGCTGTTCGACGGCCAGTACCATGCCGTCGACAGTTCCGAGATGTCGTTCAAGATGGCCGCGCGGATCGCCATGAGCGAGGCCATGCCGAAGTGCAAGCCGGTGCTGCTCGAACCCATTCTGCGGGTCACGGTCGCCGGACCCTCGGAGTCGACCCCCCGGCTGCAGCGCCTGATCTCGGGCCGACGCGGGCAGCTCCTTGGCTACGACACTAGACCTGACTGGCCGGGATGGGACGAGGTCTCGGCCCTGATGCCGGAGTCGGAGATCGCCGACATGATCGTGGAGATACGGTCCGTCACCCAGGGCATCGGCACCTTCCGCGCCGAGTTCGACCACCTGCAGGAGCTTGCCGGACGCACGGCCGAACGCATCGTCGAGGAGACGAAGAAGCGTCAGGCCGCCTGAGTCACAAGACGGTGAGGCCGCACCGATGTTCCTTCCCGTCGGCGGCCCCGTCTCTCATATCCCTCCTGTGGAATGGGTCCACAGGAGAACGGCTCATGTTGAAGAGACGGTCTCTGATGGTGGGTGGCCTGGTGGTGGCCTCCGCATCGTCACTGACCCGCGTCGCGAATGCCCAGTCTGGGCGCCCGACGCTGG
This sequence comes from Reyranella sp., assembly GCA_017990895.1. Lineage (GTDB taxonomy): Bacteria > Pseudomonadota > Alphaproteobacteria > Reyranellales > Reyranellaceae > Reyranella. Next base: position 196 of record JAGNNA010000436.1, on the reverse strand, counting down.
TGTTCGTCGGCCACGAACTTTGAGGCGGCTGCAAAATCTGGCGTGCCCAGTCAGAGCCTGATTTCCTCAAGTCGGCCGCTTTCCAGAAGATGGACTATCAGGTCGTCCATCCAGCCAATGCAGACCTCGTGAAGGTCGAAGAAAGCTGGCCTGCGCCGGCAACGCCCATCCGTGCCGCACTCCCGGCGAACGAGGG
>JAGNNA010000435.1 GCA_017990895.1 Reyranella sp. | reverse complement strand
GAGGATCCAGCCGGCGACGTTGTCGAGGAAGTAGCGATCGTGGGTGACGGCCACGACGGTGCCGGGGAACTCCGCGAGATGGCGCTCCAGCCAGGCCACCGACTCGGCGTCGAGATGGTTGGTCGGTTCGTCGAGCAGCAGCATGTCGGGCTTGGAGAGCAGCAGGCGGCACAGCGCCACGCGGCGCTTCTCACCGCCCGAGAGCTTGGTCACGTCGGCGTCGGACGGCGGGCAGCGCAGCGCGTCCATGGCGATCTCGACGGTGCGGCCGAGGTCCCAGCCGTTGCCGGCGTCGATCTTCTCCTGCAGCTCCGCCTGCTCGGCGATCAGCTTGTCCATGTCGGCGTCGGGGTCGGAGAAGGCGTTGGACACCTCCTCGAAGCGCGCCAGAGCCTTCGCCATGTCGCCGGCGCCGTCCATGACGTTGCCCAGCACGTCCTTGGCGGGGTCGAGGCCCGGCTCCTGCTCCAGCAAGCCGACCTTTACGCCCTCGGCCGCCCAAGCCTCGCCGGTGTAGTTGTCGTCGCGGCCGGCCATGATCTTGAGCAGGGTCGATTTTCCCGAGCCGTTGAGGCCGAGCACGCCGATCTTGGCGCCGGGCAGGAACGACAGCCAGATGTCCTTCAGGACCTGCTTGCCGCCGGGAAAGGTCTTGTTCAGACCCTTCATCACGTAGATGTACTGGTAGGATGCCATGGGGCGAGCTTTTAGCGGCCCTGTCCGGACGGTTCAATGACGCCCCGACAATGCGCGCGCAACCGGCTGTCCTAGCCCTGTCGCCGGCCTGTCGAGGGTTGACCGTCGCCGCATCGGGAATCCGGGTTTCTGTTCATGTTTTTTCAATAAGATTCATCTGATAATTCAAGTCATTTACAATAAGATATTTCTTATTGATGTGATATTGAATAATAAGTTACATCTTATCTTATGAGCGATGCCATCCGTCATCTCGACAAGCGATTCACAACGCTGCGTCCCTTGGCCAAGAGCGCCCGTCCGCCCAAGGGCTGGCTTCGGGCCATCCGGGACGCGCTCGGCATGACGACGGCGCAACTGGCACGCCGTATAGGCGTCACTCAACCGCGTATCGTCGAACTCGAGCAGTCCGAAGTCAGCGGGGCCGTCACGCTGCATTCTTTGCAACGAGCGGCCGAAGCGCTGGGCTGCCGGGTCGTCTATGCGCTGGTCCCCGATCGGCCGCTTGCCGAGGTGGTGCGCGCGCGGGCCGAGCTTGTAGCCGACAGGCAATTGACGTCCGTGCAGCACACGATGGCGCTCGAGGACCAGGGCGTAAGGGACAAGGAAGCCAACAAGCTTCTTCGCGAGATGTACATTCGTAAGCTGCTGCAAAAGCCCGCCCGTCTCTGGGATGAGAAATGATCGGGCCGTTCGCTGCAGATGACGATGCTACTCCCCTTACAGACGAGGAACGGACCGGGTTAATTCCGACGCACATCGCGCTCCGCAGCGAACTCAACGAATTGGAACAGGCCAACATCGCAGAAGCCGATCAATGGGCATTCTCGCGTCGACGCAACGTACCTGATGAACCGTTTCTTCGCGGACTTCACCGTCGGATGTTCAATCGTGTCTGGCGATGGGCAGGAAATTACCGGACGACGGAGCGCAATCTTGGTGTCGTCCCCTATCGGATACAGCCCGACCTCATGCAGGCTATCAGCGATGCCAGATACTGGTTGGAGAACAACGCATATGCGCCCGATGAGTTAGCAGTACGCTTTCATCATCGGATCGTGTTGGTGCATCCTTTTCCGAACGGCAACGGTCGCTGGTCACGAATGGCGGCTGACCTGCTCGTTGTCGGGGAAGGGGGCCCCCGCTTTACGTGGGGCTCGGCCAATCTTCAATCACTCGGAAACATGAGGCGTTCCTATATCGAAGCATTGCACGCTGCGGACGATCACGATCTTCATCCTCTCATCGCCTTCGCGCGGTCGTAACTGGACTTGCGAGGTCCGGGTGGCTTCATGCGGTTGCTACCGCGAACAACCGGGTGGCGGCTCCGTTGAACAGGATTGGACCCGTCTCCGCTAAATTCCTCGTGTAGTGGCGCTTGTCCCCGCCCCGCCCAGGCGGTTCAATGACGGCGGGGAGAAATGCGCACGCATGCTGGTCGAACCGGCTGTCCTGGCCCTGTCGCTGGCCTATCTGGGGCTTCTGTTCGCCGTGGCGTATTTCGGCGACCGCTATGCGCGTGACTGGTCGAAGAACTCGGTGGCGCCGGTCGTCTACGGCCTGTCGCTGGCGATCTACTGCACCTCCTGGACCTTCTACGGCGCGGTCGGGCGGGCGGCGACCTCGGGCATCGACTTCATCCTGATCTATACCGGCCCGGTCCTGGTCGTGACGTTGGGCTATCCGATGGTCGCCAAGATGGTGCGGGTGGCCAAGCAGCACAACGTCACCTCGATCGCCGACTTCCTGGCCTCGCGCTACGGTAAGAGCCGCGCCGTCGGCGTCACCGCCACGCTCTTCGCCACGGTGGGCGTGCTCCCCTACATCGCGCTGCAGCTGCAGGCCGTGTCCTCCTCGTTCCGCACCATCGCCGCGCCCCTGCCATGGAGCGGCGGCGCCACGGGCGTGGTGCATGCCGACACCTCGCTGATAGTGGCAGCGCTGATGGCGCTGTTCACCATCCTGTTCGGCGTGCGCAACGTGCAGGCCTCCGAGCAGCACCGCGGCATGATGCTGGCCATCGCCTTCGAATCGGTGGTGAAGCTGTTGGCGCTGCTGGCGGTCGGTCCCTTCGTCGTGTGGTTCCTGTTCGACGGCCCGGCCGACATGGTGGGACGCCTCGCCGAAGTGCCGGCGGTGGCCGAGCGGCTGACGCGCGAGGGCTCGCCGCTCACCTGGGTGGTGATGTCGCTGCTGTCGGGCATGGCCTTCCTCTGCCTGCCGCGCCAGTTCCACGTCGCCGTCGTAGAGCACGACCATCCCGCGAGCCTCAGGACGGCGCGCTGGCTGTTCCCGGCCTATCTCGTGCTGATCAACCTGTTCGTCATACCGATCGCGGCGGCGGGCCTGCTGCTGCTGGGGCCGGGCGTCAGCCCCGACCTCTACGTGCTGCAGCTCCCGCTGGTGAATGGCGAGAGCTGGCTGTCGGCCTTCGTGTTCATCGGCGGTCTTTCCGCCGCGACCTCGATGGTGATCGTGGCCTGTATGGCGCTGTCGGGCATGATCGGCAACGAACTGCTGATGCCCTACCTGCTGCGCCGGCAGGCCGGCGTCGTGCGCGACATGGGCCCGCTGGTGGTGCTGGTGCGCCGCGCCGCCGTCGTGCTGATCCTGATGGCGGGCTACGCCTACGAGCGCATCATCTCGGGCTACCTGCCGCTCGCCTCGATCGGCCTTATCTCCTTCTGCGCCGTCGCCAACTTCGCGCCGGGCCTCGTGCTCGGCCTCTACTGGCAGCGCGCGCACCGGTTCGGCGTGGTGGCGGGGCTGGTCGGCGGCTTCGTCGTCTGGCTCTACGCGCTGCTGCTGCCGACCCTGCGCCGGGGGCTCGAGACAAGTGAATCCCTGGCAGCTCCCTTCATGCCGTGGCTGCCGGACTCGCTGGCCACCCTCGATCCCGTGTTGCAGGGCTTCCTGGCCTGCATCTTCGTCAACACGGCGTTGCTGGTCGGCGTCTCCCTGCTGGTGCGGCCCGTGGGCCGCGACCGCGAGCAGGCGGACGCCTTCGTGCTGGGCGCCGAGCCCGCGCCGCCGTCGCGGCGGACGCCCGCCGATGCCACCCGCATCGAGGAGCTGCGCCAGTTGCTGGCGCGCTTCGTCGGCGTCGAGCGCGCGGCGCGAACGCTATCGGGCGAGCTCTCGCTGCAAACCGCACTCGCACGCACCGAGCGCATGCTGACGGGCACGCTGGGCGCCGCCCCGGCGCGCGCGATCGTTGGCGCCTCGGGCCGGCGC
>JAGNNA010000434.1 GCA_017990895.1 Reyranella sp. | reverse complement strand
AATGACCTGATAGGCTTTCGACAGCGACGTGCCGCCCTTGAACACCAGATGCTCGCCGAGCGGCGCGGCGTAGAGGGTCGCCAGCGCCCACACCACCCACACATCCTTTTCGAGGAGATGCGTTGGACGGCCCGAACGGTCTGCCGCGACGCCTAGCGCGTCGCGCCGGTCCTCGGCCGAAAGCTGGAGAAAGACGTCAGCCATACGCCGCCTTTCCGACGCTTTGCGCGAGCCATGTCGGAAGCTGCGGCGCGGCAGCGACCAGTTCGCCGAACACGCCGGGCGGCATCTTCCGCTTCAATGTCGTGAGCGCGGCCTCTGCCTTTTCCGGGCCGAGCCAGGCCAGCGCCCGCACGGCCTCCCCTGCCGGCCGGTTGGCCAGGGCCAGTTGCCAGCGCGGTGCGTGCCGCAATTCCACGACCTGCTTGCCGAGGCGCATCTTTCGACTTCGCCCGGAGGTCAGATAAACCGAGCGGACGGGCACTTGCGTCGTCAAGCCAAGGGCGTTCGCCGCGGCGGCGCCGTTCGAGACGATGATCTCTCCCTTCTGGGTGGCAAGGGCCTCGACAGCCTGCTCGACCGAAGGCGTGCGTGTACCGAACCGGCTGGCGATGGGGCGCAGATAAACGCCACGACCGGCGCGGATGAGCTGCCCGCGCTCCGTCAGGCGCGACAACGCCTGATCCACGGCCGCCCGATTTCCGAGGTGCAGCAGGCTCTTGGCGGATACAGGAGCGCCTTCGGGCAAGCCCGTCGCATGCGACAAAATCTGTTCGGTCAGCCGTGTCATCGTCTTTCTCCTGTTAGAAAGATACGCGCTTTTCTGACACGTTTCAAGGAACCCTTCTGAAGGGACAAGACCGGATAAGGGGGGAAGGCCTTCCCCTGCGGCCGAGCCAAGGTCTCGGCCCACCCCTTCTGCGGGGAGAGCCCCGCAACGCCCCCATTAGAGTGAGAGTGCAGACCGGGTTTTCCGTGACGGGTTGAGGACTGGAGAAGGGTCTCCGGCGCCCGTCGCGGAGAACCGCGATGTTCAGGAAAGACGCCAGCGCACGCCCCGGCTCGGATCGGGTGAGCCTTTACGACGACATCACCGGCAAGATCATCGCCGAGCTGGAGGCAGGCCGCTTCCCCTGGGTGCAGCCCTGGGGATCGGCCTCGGTCAAGGCTCCCCTCGCTATGCCGAGAAACGCCGCGACCGGGCGGCATTATTCGGGGATCAATGTGCTGATCCTATGGGGCGCGGTGATCCAGCACGGCTTTCCCGGCCAGAGCTGGCTCACCTTCCGCCAGGCCCTGTCACTCGGCGGCAATGTCCGCCGGGGCGAACGCGGCACCACCGTCGTCTATGCCGACCGTTTCACGCCGGAGGACGAGAGGCGTCGCGCCCGCGAGGCCGGCGAGGAAGCTGCCGCGATCCCGTTTCTCAAACGATTCACGGTGTTCAACGCGGCGCAATGCGACGGCCTGCCGGAGGATGTCGCCGTTGTTGCTCCCCCACCTCCGTCCGGCCTCATCGAGCCGCAGGTCGAGGCCCTGATCCGGGCCACCGGCATCGACTTCCGCATCGGCGGGGACCGCGCTTTCTATGTCCCAGCGCTCGATTATGTGCAGGTGCCGCCGCCCCAGGCGTATTTCGAGCCGATCAACTGGCACAGGACGGCCCTGCACGAACTGGGACACGCCACAGGCCACCCCTCGCGCCTGAACCGCGATTTCTCGGGTTCCTTCGGCTCGAAGAAATACGCCTTCGAGGAGCTGGTCGCCGAGATCAACGCGGCCTTCTGCTGCGCCTCGCTCGGCATCACACCCACCGTCCGCCATGCCGACTATATCGGCTCCTGGCTCGAGGTGCTGCGCGAGGACAATCGCGCCATCTTGCGCGCCGCTTCCCAGGCCAGCAAGGCGGCCGACTGGCTGCTCGGGTTTCTGCCCAGCACCGATGTCGATGCAGCCGACCACGAACGGCAAGCGGCGTAACGAGCCTGAAAACCAAAAGGCGGAGAAGCGGGCTTCCGGCTCTACGCCTTTCCGCCCCCTTGGCGCTGCCCTCCGAGAGTGAGAGGGCGGCGCTTCGCTTCGTGACGGGTTGGAGGTCGAGAGAGAGGCTCCCGGCCGCCCGTCGCGGAGTAACGAACATGGCGACTGCCATTCAGAAGATCATCCTGTCGTCGGCGCGCGACATCCCCTTCAACAAACTGGTGCTGAGCCAGTCCAATGTCCGGCGCGTCAAGGCCGGCGTCTCGATCGAGGAACTGGCCGAGTCCATCGCCCGTCGCGGTCTCATCCAGAGCCTCCATGTCCGTCCGGTCCTCGACGCCGATGGCGCCGAGAGCGGCATGTTCGAGGTGCCCGCCGGCGGCCGCCGCTATCGGGCGCTCGAACTGCTCGCGAAGCAGAAGCGCCTGGCCAAGACCGCGCCGGTGCCCTGCGTCGTCGGCGACGCCAACAGCGACATCCTGGTCGACGAGGTCTCGCTGGTCGAGAACATGGAGCGCGCGCCGCTGCATCCACTCGACCAGTTCCGCGCCTTCCAGTCCATGCGGGACAAGGGCATGACTGAGGAAGCCATCGCCGCCGCCTTCTTCGTCGGCGTCAATGTCGTGAAGCAGCGCCTGCGCCTCGCATCCGTCTCGCAAACTTTGCTCGAGATCTATGCCGACGACGGCATGACGCTCGAACAGCTCATGGCCTTCACCGTCAGCTCCGACCCTGCCCGTCAGGAACAGGTCTGGAAGGCAGTCAAGGATAGCTGGCAGAAGGAGCCCTATCAGATTCGCCGGATGCTGACCGAGACCTCGGTACGCGCCTCCGACAAAAGGGCCGTCTTCATCGGCATCGATGCTTATGAGGCGGCCGGCGGCGTCGTGCTGCGCGACCTATTCCAGTCGGACGATGGTGGCTGGCTGCAAGATCCGGCCCTGCTCGACCGCTTGGTGGCCGAGAAGCTGAAGACCACCGCCGACGAGATCGCGAGCGAAGGCTGGAAATGGGTCGAGGCCGCCTTGAGCTTTCCCTACGGCCACCAGCATGGGCTTCGCGAAATGGTTGGCGTCACGGTCGACCTGACCGAAGAGGAGCGCGCCACCCGCGAAGCGCTGCGCGACGAATACGACCGACTCGAAGCCGAATATGCCGAAGCCGACGAGCTGCCGGTCGAGATCGACGCACGTCTCGGCGAGATCGAACAGGCGCTCGACGCCTTCGAGCAGCGCCCAACGATCTACGATCCGGCCGACATCGCCATCGCCGGCGTCTTCATCAGCCTCGACGCCGACGGCTCGCTGTCGGTGGATCGCGGCTATGTCCGTCCCGAGGATGAACGTCCCGTCGAGACCGAAGGCAGCGATGCACCGGAGGTTGACGGTGAAGCTGGCCAGCAGGTCGCGCCCGCCGTTCAACGCGCCGTCATCACCATCGGCGGCCAGCCCGCTGAGCCGGAGGACGATGAGGAGGACGGCATCAAGCCGTTACCCGAGCGCCTCGTCATCGAGCTGACCGCGCATCGCACCTTGGCGCTGCGCAACGCGGTTGCGGAACATCCCGACGTCGCCATGACCATGCTGCTGCACAAGCTGGTCAGCGACACCTTCCGGCGCGCCGCGCCAGCCGGCTGCCTCGAGGCCCGTGTCAATCATGTCTTCTTCTCGGCACAGTGCGAGGAGTTGAAGGACAGCACGCCCGCGCGCGAGGTCGCCGAGCGACACGAGCGCTGGGGCGATCACGTTCCAGACGACGACCAGGCCCTGTGGGACTGGCTCTCCCTGCTCGACCCCGGCACGCGCCTCGATCTGCTCGCCCATTGTGTCAGCTACGGCGTGAACGCCCTGTTCGAGCGGCCCAATCCCTACAGCGGATCGGGCGTCAGCCAGCATGGGCTGGACGTGCGCCTCTCGCAGGCCGACCGGCTGGCGCGAGCCACCGGCCTCGACA
>JAGNNA010000433.1 GCA_017990895.1 Reyranella sp. | reverse complement strand
CGGCATACGAGTTAGCGTAGCGTCTCGGGGGCACGGGGATGTTTAAAAGAGACAGGCCCAGAACCGCGCCCCCGTCGTCGCCTGGCGCGACGGCCCGCCGCTCAACCGCTGGCTCGACATCCTGCTGCTGGCCGAGCGTCTCGCGCCGTCGCCCGCCCTTCTCCCCGCCGACCCGCTGCAGCGCGCGCTGGCGATCGGCCTCGGCCACGAGATCCTGGGCGAGCGCGGCATCGCCTGGAACCGCCGCCTGCAGATGTTCTCGATGGCCGCGAAGGCCGGTATCGGCGCACGCATGGCGCCGCTGATCGACAAATACGGGTTTGACGTCGACGACGCCGCGGCGGCGGGCACGCGCATCGCCGCCACACTGCACGGGCTCGCGACACAGTTGCGCGCGCAACAGGCGCGCGGCGCTTCCTATTTCGTCGGCGATGCGCTGAGCTGCGTCGACATCTACTGGACGTCGGTCATGAACATGCTGCTGCCGCTGCCCGCCGCGCAGTGTCCGATCCGGGAATCGTCACGCCCGGCTTTCACCGCCACCGATCCGCAGATCGTCGCGGCGCTCGACACGATCCTGGTCGAGCACCGCGACCGCATCTTCAAGGCGCACTTCCGCGATCCGATGGAGTTCTGAGCGGCTTCGGCAACTCGAAGGCAAGAGCTATTCGAGCCAGCGCAGACAGCCCGTCGCTTCGAGCACGGGATCGAGCCGCCGGCGTACGTCGGCCGGCAGCGCCGCCAGCTTCTTGCGCAGCGCGTCGTAACATTTGGCCTGATAGCGGAACGGCGCCTGGCTCCACGGCTGGCCGAGAATGTCGAGATCGACCGACGGCGCCCCGCTCTCCAGCGCCGCGCGATTGGCGGCAAGGAACGGCAGGTAGGTCTCGCCGCAATGTTTCAGGAGCGCCGTCACGCCGTCCGGGAGGGGAGCGTCGGCCGCCAGCCATTCGCCCTCGACGCCCGAGGCATCGTCGAGACGCAGCAGCCAGCAATAGACGTCGGGCGCGCGCTCCCGCATTTCCATCATCGGCGTCGGATCGACCGACAGGATCTGGAGCTGGCCGAACAGGCCGAAGTCGGCCAGCGACGGCCGCGAGCCGAACAGGTACTCCATCTTCCGGACATGGGGATCGAGCGTGTCGAGGATGAAGCGGTAGCTGTCCTCGATGATCGGCCGGTTGGCGTCGGTGCAGCCGACCATCGCCATGCGGCCGACCTGGCGGTCGTTGAAGGCCTGCATCGCCGCGCGGCGCTCCGCCTCCGGCATCTGCGGATCGCGCGAGGTGATCACCCAATCCTGGGCGAACTTCCGGTCGGGCGCGTAGTACCAGCGATAGTGGAACATGATCTTGGTGACCCACTCGTCGCCGAAATCCTCCAGCAGGTCGCTGAGCCAGGCATGCGCCAGATCGTCCGGCACGATCGAGCGATGGCCGGGATGGGCGCGCTCCAGCGCATGAGCGAGCGGCGTGGAATCGTTCATCACCGTTCCGTCGGGAAACATCAGCGCCGGAATCACGGGCGGCAGTCCGGCCGCGACCGCGACGTCACGCGGCCAGCCCACGGCCTTCCAGATGAAGGGCAGCCGGCGATAGCGCAGGATCGCGCGCATCTTGACCGAATAGGGCGACGGGCCGAAGCCATGAAGGATGTAAGGCTGAATACTCATCTCACCACTCATTTTCACCATTGGCCGAAGAAGATGCCGTGCTGGCGATGTTTGGCCGTACGTGCCGCGACATAGGCGTCGTCGACGGTGACGCGGCTCTTGCGGGCCTTGGCCCAGGCGTTCAGCCGGTCCTCCATCTCGCGGAAGATCGGCGCGTAGGTGAGATCGTCGCCGAGATCGCGGCGCTCCTTCGGATCGTTGGCCAGGTCGAACAGCATCGGCCGGTAGCCCTGCCACCAGACATATTTCCAGCGGTCGGTGCGGACCATGATGGCGCGGCATTCATTGGGTTTGCGGCCGAGGATGGTGCGCGCCTCGCGGAAGGAATAGTCCAGTTCCGAGAACACCGCGTCGCGCCAGGTGTCGAGATGGATCCTGCGCAGCAGCGGCAGCAGCGAGCGGCCCTCCAGCAGGTGATCCTGCGGCGGCAGGCCCAGCGTCTCGAGGATGGTCGGCACGACGTCGATCGCCTCGACGAAGCGCTCGTCGACCGTGCCGCGCGTCAGGTCGGCTTCGGGATCGGGATCGACCACGATGAAGGGCACGCGGTAGGCCTCCTCGTAGAACATCTCCTTCTCGCCCAGCCAATGGTCGCCCAGGAAGTCGCCATGGTCGGCGGTAAAGATGATCAGCGTGTCGTCGAGCCGACCGGCCCGTTCCATGTGCGCGAACAGGCGGCCGAGCCAGTCGTCGAGTTGGCGGATCAGGCCCATATAGGCCGGCCGTACGATGCCCGGCGCCTCGGGGCGGCTGAAGGAGACCGACTCCTCCATCTCGCGATAGGCGGCCAGCACGGGATGCTCGTTGGCCCGCTCCTGCTCGTCGCGGTTCAGCGGCAGCATATCGGCGGCGCCGTACATGTCGTGATAGGGCGCCGGCGCCATGTAGGGCCAGTGCGGCTTCACGTAGCTGAGATGCAGGCACCAGGGTTTCTCGCCCATCTCGTCGATGAAGCGCATCGCCTCGCGCGTCATGTAGGCGGTCTCGGAATGCTCTTCCTTCACGCGCGCCGGCAAGTGGACGTTGCGCATGTGCCAGCCCGAGGCCTTCTCGCCGCCCGGCCCGTCGGCCGCGATCACGAAGTCGCTCCAGGGATCGTCGGAGACATAGCCGTGGCGCCGCAGATAGTCGGCATAGCCACTCTCCGCGCCGGGCGGCGAGTGGCCGTCGTAGCGGTCCAGCTCCTCGAAGCGGCCGGCGCGCATCAGTGCTTCCAGCGCCGAGCCGCCCTCGATGCCGAACCGCTCCAGCCCCTCGAGATCGGGCAGCACGTGGGTCTTGCCGGCCAGCGCCACGCGAATTCCGGCGGCCGACAGGAACTCGCCGAGGGTCTTTTCGCGCAAGGAGAGCGGCACGCGGTTCCAGGTGGCGCCATGGCTCGACACGTAGCGGCCGGTATAGAAGCTCATGCGGCTGGGGCCGCAGACGCCGGACTGGACGTAGGCGCGCGGGAAGCGCACGCCGCGCGCCGCCAGCGCGTCGATCGCCGGTGTCTTCAGATGCGGATGGCCGGCGCAGGACAGATGGTCCGCGCGCAGCTGGTCGCACATGATGAACAAAACGTTTTTGACCTTGCCCACGGTTTCCTCTCTCGACGGCTTCTGCGTGCCCTGTCTAACTAAGCCGCATGACACAGGCCCCGTCCATCCGCGACATCATCGATTTCTGGTTCCTGCCGCTCGGCCATCCCGATCACGGCAAGCCGCGCGACATCTGGTGGCGGAGCACGCCGGAATTCGATGCCGAGACGGTCGGGCGTTTCGGCGCCGCGATCGAGCGCGCCATCGCGGGCGAGCTCGACGCCTGGAAGGACTCGCCTGAGGGCGCGCTGGCGCTGATCCTGCTCTGCGACCAGTTCACCCGGAACTGCTTCCGCAAGACGGCGCGGGCCTTCGCGGGTGACGCGCGAGCCATCGAAACCGCGCGCTACGCATTGGCGCGCTTCTATCCCTCGGTCTTCCCCGTCGACATGCGGCTGTTCTTCTACATGCCGTTCGGCCACAGCGAGCATCTCGCCGACCAACAGCTCGCCTGCGCCCTGTTCGAGACGATCGGCGGCGAGAACAACCTCAAGTCCGCGATCGATCACCGCGACGTCGTCGCCCGCTTCGGCCGCTTCCCCCACCGCAACGAGGCGCTAGGCCGAACCACCACGGCCGAGGAGCTCGAGTACCTGAAGAGCGCGAACAGGTATGGGCAATAACGGCAGCAATGGAGCGCGCCACTCCTGTGGCGCTCAAGCTTCATCGACCAGCAAGATAAGA
>JAGNNA010000432.1 GCA_017990895.1 Reyranella sp. | reverse complement strand
GAGGCCGATCCCGTCCTCGTTGCAGATCTTGACCAGCATCTGCCCGAGGTTGGAGGCCGCTGCCGTGTGGACCAGCGCCTTGTGGCCTTCGCGCTTCATGGTCTCGGTCATGCCGAGCGCCGTCAGCGGGTTGACGAACCACGAGGCTCCTTCGGCCGCCGTCGTGCCGGCGGGCAGGGGCTGGCAGTCGCGCGCGTTCAGTACCCGATATTGAGCGTACATCGAGCCGCCCACCATCGACACCAGCTTGCCCTTGAGCGCCTGCGCGGCGTCGGAGGAGCCAGTCTTGACCACGGTGCCGGCGCCTTCGTTGCCGACCGGCATCGATTCGCCCAGGCGCGTCGCCAGGAACGGCAGAGAAGAGGCCGGCACGGGCGCGGTCACCTTCACGGCGTCGCCGCTGCCGGTCGAAGTGGCCTTCGAGAGATCGGCGGGACCGGTCAGCAGGCCGAGATCGGACGGGTTGATCGGCGTTGCCTCGACCCTGACCACGACCTGGTCGGGGCCGGGTTCGGGCACGTCGATCCGCGCCAGCGACAGTTCGAGCTGGCCTTCTGTGGAGATCAGGGAGCGAAGCTGCAGGCCCGAAAGTTTGTTGGTGTCGCTCATCTGGATCTCCTGTTTTTTGCAGGCGCGCACGATGCCAAGCGTAACGGGGGCGAACAAGCGTCAATCGCGCCGTGAACGGTGTCAGCCGGTCCAGGCCCGCCGGGTCGTCGAGAAGGCCAGCACGGCCGAGAAGGCCACGATGCCCAAGGCCACGCAGGTATAGAGGCCCGAGAGACCCCAGCCGAAATGGTCGAGCGCCAATAGGCTGCCGCCGCCCGCGATGGTGATGCGGGTGAGGTTGGCGGCGACCGGCCAGACCATCTCGCCGGTACCCTGCGAGGCGAAGTAGAGCGCCATGGCGAGGCCGAAGAAGCCGTAGGCAGGTCCCACGATGCTGAGATAGTGGCGGCCCGAGGCCAGCGCGCCGGGATTGCTGGTGAAGAGGCCGAGCCACAGGTCGGGCCACAGCGCCACGATCAGGCCGATGGTGGCGGCGACGGCGCCTGCCATGAAGGCGCCGGTCCACGCCATGCGCTGGGCGCGCGCGTACTGCTTCGCGCCGATGTTGGTGCCCACGAGTGCGGTCAAGGTGGCGCCGATGCCGAAGCTGATCGGGATCAGCATGTATTCGAGCCGCGAGCCGATGCCGTAACCGGCGATGGCGGCGTCGCCCTCGCGCCCGATCAGGCCGGTCACGACCAGCACCGTGCCGTTGGTCAGGATGACGACCAGACAGGCGACCAGGCCGACCTTCAGGATGTCGCGGAAGGAGCGCCAGCGGAAGCCGTCGACCGGCCAGCGCAGGCGCAGCGGCGCCTTGGGGCCGGCGAGCTTCGAGAGCATCCAGACGGCGGCGAGGGCGAAGGCGATCACCGCGGCGATGGCGGGACCGCGGATGCCGAAGGCGGGCAGGCCGAACCAGCCCAGGGTCAGGGCGCCGGTGAGCGGGATCTGAATTCCCGCCGTCACGACCAGTGCCAGGCCGGGCGTCTTCATGTCGCCGGTGCCGCGCAGTACGGATGCCATCGAGTTGGCGATCCAGTGGGCAATGCACCCCGTGAACAGGATGGTGGCGAAGGCCTCGGCGCGGTCGAGGGCCTCTCCGCTGCCGCCCAGCGCACCGTAGATCTGGCGGCCGAAGCCCACGAAGACGATGGCGAACAGCGCCGCCATGCCGACCGCGATGGCGAGCGCATGCGCCGCCGCGGCTTCGGCGGCCGCCTTGTTGCCGGAGCCCAGGGCGCGGGCCACCGAGGAGGAGATGCCGCCGCCCATGGCGCCGGCCGACATCATGCCGAGCGTCATCTGCGTCGGGAACACCAGCGCGAGCGCCGCCAGGTCGACCACGCCCAGCTGGCCGATAAAGAAGCCGTCGGCGATGCTGACGAGGCTCTGCATGGCCACGTTCAGCACGTTTGGGGTCGCGAGGGTGAGGATGGTGGGCACGATCGGCCCGGCCAGCATCATCTGCCGGCGTTCTGCGGGAGTCATTGCCGGCGATGTAGCACGCGCCGTGCCGCGTGCTCGCGAACTTATCTCATGAGGTAGGGAGTTTTGTCAGCGCCGCGCGCGCTGCGAAACGACCGCTTCCGCCAGCTGGTCGATCGTCACGATGTCGGCGGCGACGTTCATCGGGATGGTGACGTCGAACCGGTCCTCCAGCTCCATGATCACGTCCATGATCGTGAGCGAATCGACGGTCAGGCCCTTGGAGATGACCGTCTGCGGGGTGATCGGCTTGCCGCCGACGCTGTAGGGGGCCAGGAGGGTGAAAATCTCCCGCATCACGTCGTACTGCAACGAAGGTGCAGTGGGGGCGATCAGTTCCTGAACGGCCTGCATGACTCACTCCGACTAAGGGGGGTGAGCCATTTCATCCTGATGACGCCCGTGTGTGAAATAACGTTTGGTTACCCACTGTTGCGGGACGTTACGAAATGTTTCCGTCATTCAGCCGATATGAAGGACGCTCACTCCGCCGCGAGCGGCGTCGGCTTCAGCCACTCGTCGAAGTCGCGCAGCGCCCGTACGGCCATCGCCTGCTTGCGCTCCTTGCCCTTGAAGCTGCCGGCGATGGGGGGGAACAGGCCGAAATTGATGTTCATCGGCTGGAAGGTCGTGGCGTCGGCGCCGCCGGTGATGTGGCCCAGTAGCGCGCCCATCGCCGTGGTCGGCGGCGGCGGTGTCTGCGTGCGGCCCAGTCTCTCGGCCGCCGCAAACCGCCCGGTCATCAGGCCGACCGCGGCGCTCTCGACATAGCCTTCGCAGCCGGTGATCTGGCCCGCAAACCTGAGCCTGGGCATCGCTTTAAGTCGCAGGGTGCCGTCGAGCAGGCGCGGGCTGTTGAGGAAGGTGTTGCGATGAAGGCCGCCCAGCCGCGCGAATTCGGCGTTCTGCAGGCCGGGGATGGTGCGGAAGATGCGGGTCTGCTCGCCGTGCTTCAGCTTGGTCTGGAAGCCCACGATGTTCCACAAGGTACCCAGCGCATTGTCCTGACGCAGCTGGACCACGGCCCAGGGGCGATGGCCGGTGCGGGGGTCGCGCAGGCCCACCGGCTTCATGGGCCCGAAGCGCAGGCTCTGCGGTCCGGTCGAGGCGATGACCTCGATCGGCTGGCAGCCCTGGAAATAGGGCGTGTTGTGCTCCCACTGCTTGAACTCGGTCTTCTCGCCGGCCAGAAGGGCGGCGACGAAGGCCTCGTACTGCGGCTTGTCCATCGGGCAGTTGAAATAGTCGGCGCCGTCGCTGCCCTCGACATTGCCGGGACCGACCTTGTCGTAGCGCGACTGCTTCCAGGCGATCGACTGGTCGATGCTCTCGTAGTGCACGATCGGCGCGATGGCGTCGAAGAAGGCGAGCGAGTCCTCGCCGGTGAGTTTTGCAATGGCGTCGGCGAGTGCAGGCGAGGTGAGGGGGCCGGTCGCCACGATCACGCTGTCCCAGTCCTCGGGCGGCAGGCCCGCCACCTCTCCGCGCTCGAGCGTCACCAGCGGGTGGGCGAGCAGCGTCTCTTGTACGGCAGCCGAGAAGCCATGACGGTCGACCGCGAGCGCGCCGCCGGCGGGCAGCTTGTGCGCATCGGCCGAACGCATGATCAGCGAGCCGGCGCGGCGCATCTCCTCGTGGATCACGCCGACGGCATTGTTGGCGGCATCGTCGGAGCGGAAGGAGTTGGAGCAGACCAGCTCGGCAAGGCTATCGGTGAGATGCGCCTCGGTGCCGCGCAGCGGCCGCATCTCGTGCAGCACCACCGGCACGCCCGCCTGCGCGACCTGCCACGCCGCCTCGCTGCCCGCGAGGCCGCCGCCGACGATGTGTACGGGCTTGGTGCTTGACGTCATGCTCTCCGACCTGAAACCGTGCGCCTCCTTACAATGAGGACCCCCGCAT
>JAGNNA010000098.1 GCA_017990895.1 Reyranella sp. | reverse complement strand
CTGCACGATGCTGGCATCGGACCCATGAAGCCGCCGAAGCAGGTGACCGCGACGATTAATCCCGGATGGATGGCCCGTCGTTCGAGGGAGCGCATGTCGCATACCGTGTGGCCACCACGGATACGCTGGCGGAAGCGGCCGCGTCGCCGCAACTGCATCCGGCGGGCGGAATGACGATGCGCGCGGCGATTGCGGCGTCTCTCCCCTGTCGATAGCACTGGCAGTCGAAACCAACGCACCGCCGGCACGGTCGGACGAGAAAGCGGGAATGGAAAGAGGAAACGCTTCGTGACGTCGCCGGGCATACGGCGGCAGGCCGTCATCATCGTGGCGACCCTGGCGACCGCCTACGTCGCCAGCCATTTCTTTCGTGCGGCCAACGTCACGATCGGGCTCGACCTGATGCGCGACCTCGGCATCGGCCCGGAGGCGTTGGGCGCCCTCACCGGCGCATTCTTCTTCGGCTTCTCGGCGATGCAGATCCCCTGTGGCTTTCTGTTCGACCGCTACGGGCCACGCAGGACCGTGACGGGCATGCTGGTCGTCGCCCTGATCGGCGCGACGCTGTTCACTCTGGCGGCCGGCTGGCTGCAGCTGCTCGCGGGTCGGGCGCTGATGGGCGCGGGATTCGGCGTCATGCTGATCGGCAGCATGGTGGTGATCTCGCGCTGGTTCCCGCCCGACCGGTTCGCCACGCTCGCGGGAATCGTCCTTTCGGTCGGGCTGCTCGGCAACCTGCTCGCCACAACGCCGCTCGCCTGGGGCACGGAGATGATCGGCTGGCGCGGCGTGTTCGGACTGATGGTCGCCTTCACCGCGCTGACGGCGCTTGGCGTCTGGGTAATCGTGCGCGACGCGCCGCCCGGCCATCCCTTTCTCGACCGAAAGCCCGAGACGGCGGCCGAGATGATGCAGGGGCTGGGCGAGGTGCTGAAGAACCCACAGCTCAAGTTCATCCTCGCGCTCAACTTCTGCAACTATGCCTGCACCTTCACCGTGCAGGGCCTGTGGGGCGGCCCGTTCCTGCGCGAGGTCCATGGGCTGAGCCGGGTCGAATCCGGCAACGTGCTGCTGATCGCGGTGATCGCCTACCAGATCGGCATGCTGACGATCAGCCCGCTCGATCGTGTGTTCGACACGCGCAAGCGCATCGCCATCACGGGCACGCTGCTGATCGCGGCGATCCTGGCGACGCTCGCCTTATGGGCCAAGGCGCCGCTCTGGGTCGCCGTGGGCGCCATAGTCGGCATCGGCTTCCTGAGCGCGTCCAGCACCATGGTGATGACCCATGGCCGCGGCATCTTTCCGGACCGGCTGATCGGCCGGGGCATCGCCACCATGAACACTAGCGTGATGCTGGGCGTCGCCTGCATGCAGACCCTGTCCGGGGTCATCGTCGGCGCCTTCCCGCCCCTGCCCGACGGCGCGCGTTCCGAGGAATCCTACCGCACGCTGTTCGGCTTCATGGTTGTTGTACTGCTGGTCGCCGTGACAGCCTACAGCCGCTCCCGCGACATCCGCCCCAGCGACGAGCTGCGCGCCCCGCAGGCGGCGCTGAAGGGCTAGGCCAGACCAAGCCCCATGCCGCCATCGACCCGCAGGATCTCGCCGGTAATGAACTGCGCCTCGTCGGAGGCGAGGAACAGGGCGGCGTAGGCGGTATCGTGGCCGGTGCCCATCTTGCCCCGCAGCGGCACCATGGCGTTGCGCGCCGTCCGCACCTCCGCCGTCGAACGGCCGGTCGCCTGGGCGATGCCGGTGATGGCCATCGGCGTGTCCATGAAGCCCATCATGATGGCGTTGGCGCGGATGCCGTAGCGGGCGTTGGACTGTGCCACATGCGTGGTGAGCCGGTTCACGGCCGCCTTCGACACTTCATAGGCCATCTGCGTCGCGCCGCTGGTGGCGGCGAGCGACGAGATGTTGACGATCGAGCCGGACTTCTGCGCCCGCATTACGGGGATGGCTGCCTTGATGGTGTGCCACATGCCCTTGAGATTGACGTCGAGGATGCGGTCCAGCACCTGCTCCTCGATGCGGTGGGCGGGCGCATCGCCGCCGCCGCCGATGCCGACGTTATTGATCAGGATGTCGATGCGGCCGTAGCGCGTCACCGCCTCTTTGACGATGCGGGCGCAATCGTCGGCCACCGTGATGTCGGCCTCCATCGCCGAGACGACGGCTCCGGTCGACGAGATGTCCCTGGCGGTCTTCTCCGCGCGTTCGCCGCTGCGGTCGACGCACAGCACCGTCGCGCCCTCGCGCGCCAGCAGCCCGGCAATCGCCGTCCCATTGCCGATCGTCTCGCCCGGAGTCTGCCCGGCCCCGACGACGACGGCGATCTTTCCCTCAACGCGCTTGGTCATGTCTTCTTCCTTGATGAAATTGAAATCCAGTTTCCGTCATCGGACCTGGCCGATGACGCCGTCGAGCAGGTAATCCATGCGCTGGAGCTGCTCCGCATAGGGACCGTACGTCGTCCCGGCCGGAACGACCCGCTTACCCGCATTGTCGTCGAGCGGACCGACGAAGATCGGCTCGTTCCTCTTCATGGCGTCGATGGCACCATTTGCCGCCGCGATGGCGGCCGCCGTGGCGCCGGCGCCGAACGGGCTCGACCGCACGTAGTCGCGGTCGTAACCGCCGGTCAAGAACGCCGGAAGCGGGCTGCCGGTGCGCCGCGCCTCGACGAAGCCGGTGAACATGTCGCCCCAGCGATAGTCCGCGCCCGTCAAATAGCCACGCGGGGCCAGTGGCGCCTGGTCGAAGGCGTGACCGCAGGTCCTCGCGCCGCGGGCCTCGGCGGTCGCCATCACGGCCTTCGGAGCGTCGAGATGACAGGTGATGACGTCGCAGCCGGCATCGACCAGCGCGTTCGTTGCCGCGACATCCCGTGCCGTCTCTTCCCAACCGCCGGTGAAGATCACCTGCACGGTGGCCCTGGGATTGGTGCGGCGGCAGCCCAGCAGGAACGAGTTCACATTGAGCAGAACGCTGCCGAACGGCAGGCCGGCCACGAAACCCATCCTGTTCGTCCGCGTGCACAGCCCGGCGGCGACGCCGTTCACGAAGTGGCCCTGGTTGATCAACGCATTCTGGCTGCCGAGGTTGGTCGGGTTTCCAGCCATCGGCAGCAACGAAGCCTGTCGAAACGCCACATCGGGATGGCGGATGGCCGCCGCGCGCAGGAACGGATCGTGGCCCACCGACGTCGAAAAGACGAGACCGGCGCCCCCGGCAATCTGCCCTTCGATGGCCTGCGCGTAGGCAAGCGTCTCGGGTGTATCCTTGCCGCTGTCATAGTCGGTACTTTCCGGCAGAGCCGCTTCGAACGTTGCCCCGGAGAGTCGCGCGAGCGACGACGCCGTTATGGCATGCGATTCGTTCCAGCCCCAGTCGCGACGCGGCCCGACATAGACGAAACCCGCCCTCGCATTGGCCGCACGTGCCGGCCATGACGCGAGAACGGGCGCAGCGCCCAGAAGGGCAAGCCGTCTGAGGGCGGCGCGTCGTCTCATCCGGGCGGCCTCACAACGGCCGGCAGTTCAGCGCGACGGTCTGCATGCTGCGTCCGGCCTTGCCGTCGCAGCCCAGCCGCTTGCCGCGCTCATAGAAAGGCGGATCGAGCCAATACTCGAAGTCGTCGGTGTCGTAGACCGAGACGATCCGGTAGAGCTTGTAGGGATCCGCCTCGCATATCACCTGCTCGCTGTCGACGAAGAGTCGGGCAGGCAGGACCAGGACGAGTTCCTTCCTCGGATCGGCGTTGCAGAACTTCTCGCGAAGCTCGGCGTAGCTGCCGGCCTGGATGACCTGCTGCGCCACGGCCGGTACCGTCGCCACCGCCCATGTCATCCCGATCAGCACTATCGATCTTCTCAAAACCGGTCCCGCATCCGTCGGCCACGCAACCCCATCGGACGCGATCCAGTCCGGCGGGGGAACGGATCATTGCCCATTCAAGGCGCCGAAGCCAAGCCAAAGCGGCCTCTTCAATCCATGCTAGCGAAATACGAAATCGAACTTGCGGCGCATGTAGCCGCGCTGGGAGGGCTCGCGCAGGCGCCAGATCCCGGCATCCACGATGAAGTGGGACATCACCACGCCGACCACCAGTCCCAGGAACCAGGGGCTGTCCAGCACGCCCAGCCATTCGCGGACGCGGACGTGCGGATCGAGCAGCAGAAAGCCCAGACCCGCCGTGGACAGCATGGCGAGGATCGAGGGAATGGACGCCGCACTCCGGCTGCTCACGCAGAACATGAAGACCACGTACTGCAGACCGTGAGCGGCGCCGAAAGGTCCGACGCTCCACACCGGGAAGAACAGCGCCGGCAGAAAGAACAGCAGGCCGTAGAGCAGCGTGCCAATGCGCAATGGATTGCGCAGCAGGCCGGGCTGGCTCCGGATGGCCAACGCAAGCGTGACGATTGCGGGCAAAAGCATGGACAGGCCAACAACCGGCATGCGCACGGTCTCCGTCAGGGACGGCGGCAGCCCCGGCGTGATGCCGCATTGCAGCCAGACGATGCCGGCGATCGCGGCCAGAATCAGGGTGCGACGCTCCCAGACGCTCGGAGGCAGACGATCGGTTCCGGCGCAGACGAAGCTCAGGATGCCGATGTTCTGCTTCTGGTAGTGCCAAAGCAGCCAGGCATACCCGCCTGCCACGACCGCGTTCCTGATCAACTCGTTGCCGACGGCGAACAAGCTCGTCGTCGCAGCGATCGTCAGGACAGGAGCCACGATGTATCGGGCGGGATTGGCCGCGAAGTGCGCTCGCATCTCGCGGTCGGTGAAGAACCATCCGGTGGCGCCGACATGGAAGTTGGAACTGAGGGCAAAGAGCGCGAACATCGCATAGAATGGCGCCGTTCCATTCGGTGGCGCGGTACCCAGAAGCGGAAACATCGCCATCGGTGCCAGGCTCACGATCGTCAGTGCCCCGACGAAACATCTCCATTTCACATCATCGGCCGTCGCAACCCGCACGTCTCCGGACGCCGCCGCTTCAGTCGAATATTCGCCCATGACTACCACTTTCAAGAACAACATAATCCGGTCAATCTGCAACGTCCTCGACACCGGTGACACGACCTCCAAAATGGTTGAGGAGTTCACCGCCAGGCTTCGGCAATGGGCTGGTCCATACGCCCCATGCCCATGAGGAAATTTCCGTGACGACGGACACGACCATCCACGACACGACATTGCGACTCTCGCGGCTTGCCTTCGCGATCGCCTGTGCGATCGGCCTGGCAGGCGCCTGGTTCGCTCTGGGCTACCACAGCCTCTGGTTCGACGAACTGTGGACGGCCGGAGTCGTCGGCACGGATCGCGATCTCGGCGCTATGCTCACGCGGAACTTCGCTGAAACCAACCCGCCAATCTACTACCTGGCTCTGTTCTATTTCTCGCAGGTCGCCGGCGTCAGCGCCGAGGCCCTGCGGGCCTTCAGCGCCTTCTTTGGCTGCCTGGCGATCATCGTGTTCGTCCTGGGCAACCGGCAGAGCTTCAGCCTCTCGGCACGGCTGTTCGCCGCGGCGCCGGCGACCGGCTCCTACTTCTGGTTCTTCCAGTCGCAGAATGTGCGCTGTTACACGCTGGTGCTCGCGATCAGCACAGGTATCGTGACGATTGCTCTTTCCCTGCTGCGCGACCCGTCGCGGCCGGCTGCGGGCGGCAAGCTCGCCTCACTCGCTACCCTGATGTTGATCGGCAGTTTCACGCATTTCTACGTCGCCTATCAGTCGCTTGGCGTGCTGCTGGTGCTGCTGTTCCACCGGCGCCCACTCTGGCCTTACGTCGGCGCGATATCCGCCGTGCTGGTCGGGTCGCTGCTGCTCTACCGGCATTTCGCGATAGCTCCCTATTCGCAAATCGACCCGAACAATTTCTGGTTCCCCCGCGACCTGAGCTGGTACCCGCTTTCGCTACGCTCCATCGTCCAGCTCGAATGGTGGCGGCCCGGTGTTCTGGCCTTGAGCCTCTGCGTGGCAGCAATCGTGATCGGCTACGTGCGGCAGCGCCGCCGCTCGCCGGACCCTGCGGCTCCGGTAAGGAGCCTTGCCCGCGATCGGGTGCTGGTCCTTGTTGCCACAGTCCCCGTCATCGTCCTCGCCGCCGGCTTCTTTTCTAGCGTGCTGATCGCGCCGAACTTCTCCGATCGCAACTTCCTGACCTGCGCCCCCTTCCTGTGGGCGTTTTCGGCGCGCCTCTACGATCTCGCGCAGGAGGCGGAGATCGGCCGCGCTTGGCGCGCCGGATTGAACGCCGCCCTGGCGTTCTGCGTGCTCGCCATGGCGCAGGTCGTGGTCCATCGCGTATCCGATTCGCCGGTCGCCCATCTCTGGCATCAACCCTTTCGTCAGGTGGCGGAGGCCGTCAGGGCGGAGCCGGCGTGCCGGGACGCCACGATCCCCGCCATCGTCATGGATCCGAAGGCCTGGTACAGGGGCGACTACGGCGACCGACTGTTCACCGATGCCTACGGATACTATCTTCGGGGCTATGCGACGCCTCGGCCCGTCTTCATCGAGGATATCCGGACCCGCCGCCTGGATCCCGCCCTCGCCGACGAGATGCGCGCGCGACTGGGCGGTCAGGGCTGTCCGATCGTCGCCCTGGGCATCCATCGCGTGTACGAGGGTGACATTCCCATCCTGTGGTCCGAGCTGCTGAGGGCACTCGGCGTCGCCGACATGCCCGCCGACCGGCTGGACACACGCATCCTGAAGGATGGGTGGTGGGGCTTCATCTTCGCCGCGCCCTCCAGCGCTGCGCGATAGACCGGCCGGGCCATCGTTCGCCTGCGATGGCAGAAGCGAGGCGGAGCTAGCCCCGCCTCGCCTTCAGCATCTCCACATGCTCGGTGAGGTGCTTGTGGAAATGCCCGATTGCCTGCTCGTAGTGCCCGAACGTGAAGTGCGTGTTGGCGCCGGATGCCAGGCCGGCCTGGATCTCGCGAGCGGCATGGCGGTCCTCGAGGATGCCGCTCTCCTGCACGAAGTTCGCATCCTTGCGCGCCTGCTCGATGTCGAGCGGCTTGCCGTTCTTGACGCGTGGCGCCAGCTGGTAGACGACCCAATGCGTCTCCGACGGCGACACCGGCTCGAGGATGATCAGGATGGCGTGGCTCGACAGCACGCTGACATGCGTGTTGGGGAAGAGCTGGTGGACGTCGGTAATGCGACCCTGCGTGCTCCATTCCTCGCGCGGCAGGGTGCGCAACTTCTCGATGCGGCGGAACGGAAAGACGATGCGCGAATTGCGACCGTGCAGTTCGACCACGTTCAGATTGTCGTAGCCGTAGGGATAGAAGGACTGATTGTGCAGCGCTTTGATGTGGTAGCCCTCCATCGAGGTCTCGCCCAGCACCTTCCAGTTCGCCTTGTCGTCGAACTCGATCTTGTTGAACAGGACATAGTCTTCGGTCAGCACCTCCGGCAGGGCGCCGAGTGGGCCGTCCGACAGCGGCTCGTCCTGGGTGACGAAGACGATGCCGTTACGCTCCTGGACAGCGGCCACCGGCACGAGCCCGTGCGCGCCCTTGTCGAGGCCGGGGAACCCGTCTTCGCCCGGAACGTGCCGCAGCGCGCCGTCGAGACCGTAGGTCCAGGCGTGATAGGGGCAGGCGAAAGCGCGCTTGCAGCCCTCGCCCTCCTCCAGCTTCATGCCGCGATGACGGCAGGCATTGCGAAAGCCGCGCACCACCCCGTCGGTCCCGCGCACCACCAGCAGCGGCGTGCCGACCGTCGTGCGCGCGATATAGGAACCCGGTTCGGGCAGCGCCGCCGACGGGCAGAAGGCCATCGGCACGCGGCGCAGCACCTCGATCTCGGCCGCGAAGCGCTCGGGCGAATGATAGTTCTCGACCGGCTCGCGCCAGACCACCGTTCCCTTGTCCGTCGTCTTGCCGTCGATATGCGCGAAGATGCGATCGATCAGGTCGGTCTCGTTCAGCAACGCGGTCATTCTTGTTTTTTCCCATGCAAGCAGGCGGGGCGATACTAGCCCGCACGGGATCGCGCGCAACAAACGCCCGAGCCGCGCTGCGACATCTGCGGAAGGCGGAGGAGTGGCCGGTCGTCGGCGTCATCGGCGTGTTCATGGCGACGCGAAAGCCCGACTAGGGTATCTCTGCCGGAACACCCATCCGGACACCATGAACACCCTCGCCCCAACTGCAAGCCTGACAGCCGAAGACGTTGCGCGCTTCGGCCCCGACCCGCTCGCCCTGTTCAGCCGCAACCTCGCCTCCGTGGAAGAGCGGATCGTGCGCGCCTGCGCCCGTGCCGGCCGGCCACGGGAGGCCGTGCGCCTGCTGCCGATCACCAAGACGGTGCCGGCCCGCGTGCTGCGCTTCGCCCATGCGGCGGGCATCCGCGATTTCGGCGAGAACAAGATCCAGGAAGCGGTGGCCAAGCGGACCGAACTCGCCGACCTCGACATCGCGTGGAGCATCGTCGGGCACCTGCAGACCAACAAGGTGAAGTACCTCACCCGCTTCGCCCGCGAGTTCCAGGCGCTCGACAGCGTGCGGCTGGCCGAAATGCTCGACACCCGCCTCGACCGCGAAAATCGCTCGCTCGACGTCTATGTGCAGGTCAATACGTCAGCCGAAGAGAGCAAGTATGGGCTGCGGCCTGATGAGCTCTTGCCGTTTCTCGTGGAACTGAAGCGCTTTCCGCGGCTGAAGCCGCGCGGGCTGATGACCCTGGCGGTGTTCAGCACCGACCTCGAGAAGGTGCGCCCCTGCTTCGACCGCCTGCGCGACCTGCGAGATACGGCCCAGCAGTACGATCCCGCGATCCGGGAACTGTCGATGGGCATGTCGAACGATTTCGAGGAGGCGATCGTCCAGGGCGCCGACGTGGTGCGGGTCGGCGAAGCGATCTTCGGCAAGCGCTCGACGCCCGACGGGCATTACTGGCCAAAGGCCTGAACGGATGAATGACATGACCAACGACAGCGTGGCGATCGGCATCATCGGCGCCGGCATCATGGGCGAGCGTCTGCTCGGTGCGATCGTTCTGCAGGATCCCGCCCTGCTCCATGCGTGCGGCATCTGGGACCCCTCGCCGGATGCGATGCGGCGCATGGAGCGCACCTTCCCGAACGTGCCCCGGATGTCCGACGCGGCGTCGGTGATCGCGGCCGGCGATTGCATCTACGTCGCGTCGCCGCCGGCCTCGCATCTTGGCCATGCGCGCGCAGCCCTCGCGGCCGGCAAGAGCTTCTTCGGCGAGAAGCCGCTTGCGGTCGATGTCGCCGACGCCCGCGCCTTCGTGGCCGAGGCCGGCAACCGGGGTGCGGTGAACTTTCCCTTCGCCTCTTCCTTCGCCGTCGCGGCGCTGCGCGACTGGATCGCCAGCGGCGAGATCGGAACGCCGCAACGCATCGACATCGACGTGGGCTTCAAGGCCTGGCCGCGCCCGTGGCAGGCCGATGCCGTGGAGTGGCTGGACAGGCCGGCACAGGGAGGCTTCACGCGCGAGGTGGTCTCGCACTTCCTCTTCCTTGCGCGGCGCCTCGGCGGGCCGCTGCACGATCTCGATGGCACGGCCTGGTTCCCGGAATCCGGCCGGTCGGAGCGGCGCATCGCGGCCACGTTGCGCGCCGGTGACCTGCCCGTGACGCTCTCGGGCAGCGTCGGGACGACGGCGAAGGACGATCACAATGTCTGGACGCTGCAGGGCGACCGGGGCGCGGTCCGCCTGTGCGACTGGTCGATCGCGGAGCGCCGCCTGCCCGACGGCTCCTGGCAGCCCGCCCCGGATGCCATGCCCAACGAGCGGGCCCGGCCGCTGGCGCTGGAGCGGCAGCTCGAGGGCGTGGCCAAGCTGTCGCGCGGTGAGCCCCATCATCTCGCGACGCTCCCGGAAGCGTTCAACGTCCAGGAGATCGTCGAGGGCATCCTCATTCGTTCTTCCTGATGACACTTATGCAGCCGTCGGCCTCGATGCAGACTTCCTTGACCTGGCTGCAGTCTTCCAGACCCTGCTCCCGAAGCTGGGCCATGAGTTCGCCTTCGGTGACGTATCCCCGGCGCATGTTGCGACGAAGCAGGCGGCCCTCCTCGATGAGCTTGATCTTCGGCCCGCGGGTCAGGCGCTCGAAGACGGGAAACCGGAACTGCAGCCATTCGACCGAGTAGCTGCACATCAGGATCACGAGGACGACGAACGCGCTTTCACTGACGGACTGTGTCTGAGGTACCAGACCGTTTCCGGTGGCCTCCGACACCAGCACGACGACAAGGATGTCGGACGGTCCGATACCGCCCAGCTGGCGCCGCAACACGAGTCGCATCAGGACGAAAATGACCCCGTAGAGGATGACGCCACGCATCGCCAGGTCGGCCAGCGCGACGGTGGGCACGAACATCGACGTCCAGTCGATCGACAGCAGCCAATCCAGTGCGGGTCTCCGGACCAGGCCTGCGGGCCTGCGGTTTCTGCAACGCGCTTGCTGACGGCGCGTTGCGGCCGGAGGAGACTTCCCGGCGCTTACCGCGGAAAGAACGTCGATCCGTAGTCGAAGGTGATCTCCTCTCCCTTCGCGATGCCTTCGATGCCGGCGACGAGCCAGATCCGTCCCTCGTCGCGGAGAATGAAGGCGTTGGGATTGCGGCGGCGGTGATTGGCGAAGCGCGCCTCGTTGCCGCCGGAAGAACCGTCGATGTTCGTGTTCCTTCCCAGCTCGAAGATGCTGTCGGCGCCCGCCGCGATCCGCGCGAAGGCTACGTCATCGGAAATTCGTTCTCCCTTGTACTCGATGATCTTCGTGCCCCATGGGATCTCCTCGGCGGCAAACAGCCCGTCGCCGTGAATTCCCGACTTTCTCACGACTACCTTCGCCACGCGTCTCCTGCCTCTCATCAGTGAGCCCCCTTAGCATCGCGACGAAGCGGCGAGAACACGATCATCCACCGGCGCTCGCCGCATCCCCGGCAAAGGAATCCGAAATTGCCATGCTGCCGCGACTATTCGGGTTTGTTTGCCGCCGACGATGGCCGAGATTCGTAAGGGGCGGCTGGAGGCGGCATCGGCCGTGCGGCGCGCACATGAAAAAGCCGGCGACCCAGGAAAGGCCGCCGGCTTCAGAGACAGGAAAGCGTGAACCTCGACCCGCTAGGCGACGGCCTTGATGGTCTTCGCGGTGATGTCGACGATCTCGTCGATCTGAGCCTTCTCGATCACCAGCGGCGGCGACATGGCGATCGCGTCGCCCGACTGGCGGACCATCAGGCCGAGGTCGAATGCCTTGACGAAAGCCTTGTAGCCGCGCGTGCCGACGGGGCCTTCCGGCGCCAGATCGATCCCGCAGGCCATGCCGAGATTGCGGATGTCGGTGACGTTGGGCAGGCCCTTCAGCGAGTGGATGCCCTCCTCCCAGTACGGCGACAGTTCGGCGGCGCGCGCGAACAGCTCCTCATCGCGATAGATGTCGAGCACTGCCGACGCCGCCGCGCAGGCCAGCGGGTGCGCCGAATAGGTGTAACCATGGAACAGGTCGATCGCGTTCTCCGGCCCGTTCATCAGGCCGTCGAACACGTGCTTGCGCACGAACACGCCGCCCATCGGTACCGTGGCATTGGAGATGCCCTTGGCCACCGTCATCAGGTCCGGGATCACGCCGAACTTCTCGGCGGCGAAGCTGGTGCCGAGGCGGCCGAAGCCGGTGATGACCTCGTCGAAGATCAGCAGGATGCCGTGCTTGTCGCAGATCTCGCGCAGCCGCTTCAGGTAGCCCTTCGGCGGCGGCAGGAAGCCAGTGGAACCGGCGCACGGCTCGACGATGACGGCGGCGATGTTGGACGCATCGTGCAGGCCCACGATGCCCTCGAGCGCATCGGCGAGATGGGCGCCGTTCTCCGGCTCGCCCTTGGAAAAGGCGTTCTCCGGCAGGTGGGTGTGCGGGAGATGGTCCACGCCCGGCAGCATCGCGCCGAACCACTTGCGATTGTTCACCATGCCGCCGACGGAGATGCCGCCGAAACCGACGCCATGATAGCCGCGCTCACGGCCGATGAAGCGCGTGCGGGTGCCCTGGCCGTTGGCGCGGTGATAGGCCAGCGCGATCTTTAGTGCGCTGTCGACCGCCTCCGAGCCCGAGTTGCAGTAGAAGGCATGGTTGAGGTCGCCCGGCAGGAGCGCGGCATGGCGCGCCGCCAGCTCGAACGCCTTGGGGTGACCCATCTGGAACGACGGCGCATAGTCCATCTCGTCGAGCTGTTTGGCGATCGCCGTCTTGATCTCCTCGCGGCCATGGCCGGCATTGACGCACCAAAGGCCCGCCGTACCGTCGATGATCTGGCGGCCTTCCGGCGTCCAGTAGTGCACGCCCTTGGCCCGCGCCAGCATGCGCGGGTTCTTCTTGAATTGCCGGTTAGCGGTGAACGGCATGAAGAACGCTTCAAGATTGTTCGCGGCAGGCGCGCTGTTCGACGACATCCCCATCTCCTCTGAAATCCGGAACCCTATACTGGACCGCTTTCTATCCAGAACAAGATGATATCTGCCAAAGGCGGGGTTTGCGGTAATCTGAGCACAAACGACCCAATCCGCTCACTATACTGAACACAGTAAGCACCATGGACATCACCACCGGCGAAAGACTGAAGATCGCGCGCCAGCGGGCCGGGCTCTCCCAGCGCGCGCTGGCCAAGAAGGCAGGCGTCGGCAACGCCACCGTGTCACTGATCGAAAGCGACCGGATCAACCCGTCGGTCAGCGCGCTCAAGCGGATCCTCGATGCGATCGCCATGCCGCTGTCCGACTTCTTCGCGATCGACGAGAAGGCCAGCGAGGAGAAGGTCTTCAAGGCGGGCAGCCTGACGGAGATCGGCCGAGGTGGCATATCGTTCCGGCAGATCGGCAAGGACCTGTCCGGGCGCTCCCTGCAGCTTCTCTACGAAACCTACCAACCGGGCGCCGACACGGGGAAGATCATGCTCCGCCACGAGGGCGAGGAAGCGGGCTTCGTGATCTCGGGGCGCATCGAGCTCACGATCGGCTCGACGCTGCACATCCTCAACGCGGGCGACGCCTATTACTTCAAGAGCATCGAGCCCCATCGCTTCAGGAATGCGACGACAAAGCCGGCGGTGATCGTGAGCGCCTGCACCCCGCCTACATTCTGACGGAGCGAAGGAAGATCTCGCGGGCCGGGCGCCACTCCGGCTGACCATGTTCGCTACCTATGCACCGTGAGGTCATGGTCGCTGCTGTCGAATATCCGCTTTGGGCGTGCCCCCGCAGAAGGTGGGCCCTCCCCGGCTGCCGTGCGTCGAGCTGCGTGTCTGCGTTCCACGCCGCCGCGAGTGTTATCGCCATTACACGTCACACCTTGCATTCGCCGGATCGTTATCAACAGACGCCTACGGTCCCTCGACATCCGCCGCATCACGATGGCTGCTTCCGGCTCTCGCCCCTGACGAGGACCTCTCCCTCTGCAACGAGCTGCCGGTACGACTGCTCGAACCAGCCGATCCGTTCCTCGAGGGCTGCGAGGTAGGGCGGCCTCTCGATCTGATGCGCCACCGTCTGCACGTCCTCGCAGATCCGGTTGTCCACGCGCATGACGCGGCGGGCATAGTGAGACACCAGTGGACGGCGGACCGGATCGCCAAGCTGGCGCCACAGGCGCACGCTCCAGGGGTCTTCGACCGGAAGAGGCGCAGGATAGAGCCAGGCGCGAACCAAGGTCCGATCGTGCGCAATGGGGGCGAAATGCTGGATGCAGCAAGTGTAGTTGTCGCCGTCCGTCCTGAACACAGCCAACAGTAAACAAGGCAGGATCTGCAGGATGCAATAGCAGGTCGGGCGGAAGGAACCGTTGGCGCAGGCCACCGATATCTCCTCGAAAACCCCGGGCCGGTCGCTGGTGATCAACGCGCTGTGGACGCCGAAACGGGCGTAGGTCAGCTTTTCGCGGTCCAGGTACCCGGACTTGCCGAAGGTCGTGGGATGAACGGCGACCGGATGATAATCGTCGAAGCTGATCTGCAGGCTGAGCTTCCAGTTGGCCGCCAGCGCGTGCGACATCGCGAGCCGCTTCCGTGCTGGCCGTGACAGGAATTCGAGGATCGCGAAGCCCGGGCCGAGAAAGTCTTCGAGCGGCTCTTGGCCCTCCGGCGCGGGGAAGCGGCCGAAGACCAACGTCCCGCAGGTCGCAATCTCGATCGGGGCGAGATGGGCGCCCAGCGCACGCGACATCGTGCCGATATTTTCCTGGCATTTCGGAATACCGATCGCGGCGCCGTCCTTGTCGTATCGCCAGTGATGGAAATCGCAGACGATCGGCCCGCTGCCCTTGTCCTTCGTCCGCAGCGGATGAAAGCGATGGGCGCAGATATTCTCGAAGCCCTTCAGCTCCGATCCAAACCGCTGGACGAAGACCGATCGCGTCGCCAGCGAGGCGCGAAACCAGTCTCCGTCCTTTGCGACGTCGCCGGTGAAGCCGAGGAACGTCCACGTGTAGCCGAGACAGCGCTGCTCATGAGCGAAAGCCTGCGGATCGGTCAGTGTCCGCGCCCAGTCCGCTTTGAAAGCGATGTCACTTTGAAAGCGATGTCACCTCGAAGGGCCATGTCCATCACTCCGCCGGAGGCTCACTCGGCGGATTCAAACGGTCGTCGCAACACCTGAACGAAGGAAGTTGCGATGGGTATTCATAAGCGACGATCACACCGGTCTGGACGACCGCCTCTGCCATCACCGGGACGGCCGCCACTAGCGGGGCGA
>JAGNNA010000097.1 GCA_017990895.1 Reyranella sp. | reverse complement strand
ATGTGAAGAAGTACTTTGTCTCCGAGGCATCGGTTTACCGGCTGCTCAAAGCGCACGATCTGATCACCAGCCCGGCCTTCATCGTCGTGGCAGCTGCCGACGAGTTCAAGGACAAGACGACGGCGCCGGGCTTCAGCACCGGCACCAGCCGTTCGGCCTTGAGGATCATCTGGTCTAGGCCGTAGTCACGGACGCCGCCGGCCAGGACGCGCCGGCCGGTGTGGCGTTCGAGATGGGCGGGCCAGGTCTCGTCGTCCGCTACCGCGAAGCCTTCGGTGTAGGAATCGCCCAGTGCCAGGATCGTCGGGCCGCTGCCGGCCCTGACACCGGGCGCATGGTTGCGCATGCCGTCGGCCGAAATCGAAATCGGCTTACCCGCGAGAAGGCCGGACGCGCCGGGCTGCAGGCCCCAACCCAGCAAGGGATCGTAGCGCAGCTGCGGCCACTCCGATTCATCCGATCGAAGGTCGAGCTGGATGAAGTTCGGATAGTGCCACAGGAGGCTGGGCGACATGCGCAGCCGCAGTGCCATCTCCGCCGCCAGCAGACAGATCGCCACCGTCACGGCGGCGAGAATCAGCCCCGACCGGACAGAGTGCCGGCGTGACGGGGCCGGCCCGTTCATCAGTAGGGACGGTCGCCCTCGATCAGCACGCGGTGCATGATCCGCGGCTCGCCCATCGGGTAGTCGATGACGACACGGTGCATGGTGGCGCGATTGTCCCAGACGACGATGTCGCCCCGATTCCAGACATGGCCGAAATGATGCTGCGGCTTGCGCGCCTCGTCGGCCAGCTCGTCGAGCAGGGCGTCGCTTTCGTCCCGCTCCAGCCCGACGATGCGATCGAGCCGGTTGGGGTTGAGGTAGAGCGCCTTGCGCCCCGTGACGGGATGGGTTCGCACCAGCGGGTGCTCGACATCCGGCGTCTCGGCGATTTCCTCCGGGGTGCGCGGCGACGGCCGGTTCCGTGCGCGCGGCGTGTCGTAGCCATGGATGGCGCGCTTGCCATCGATCCGCTTCCTGGTGGCTTCGGGCAGTGCCTCGTAGACGGAATGCATGTTGCAGAACCAGGTCGCGCCGCCGCGGCTCGGGATCTCGATACCGTGCAGCAGCGTCGCCTTGGCGGGCACCGCGAAGTAGGAATCGTCGGTGTGCCAGTCTTCCGCCCGAATGGCCGTCTTGTCGGTGGTGCCGTCGGCCATCAGGGTGCTCACCATGACCGAGACGTCGGGGACCGATCCGCTGCGCTTGTAGCGCAGCAGCTGCTTCTGCGGTGCGCCAAAGGCCTTCGAGAATTCGCGCGTCTGTTCAGGCGTCATCGGATCGCCCGGGATCACCACGAGCAGATGCTCCGCGAGCGCCCGGTTCAGCATCTCCGAGACCGCGGGCTCGTTTGCGGTCGCACGATCGAGCCCCTCGATCCGCGCACCAAGGGCGGCCTTGTTGGGAATGACTTCCGGCATGGTCCTGCGACTCCCGTCGGCTTCATTGTCTCCGATCAACGTAGCCCAGGAACAGCCGGCTGCACAAAGGTGCGAACCGGACAGCGGAAGGGCAAAGGAATGCGATGAGCGCGCGTCTCAAGCGCCGCCCTTCCCGCCCGGCACGAAGGCGTCCGGCGCTCCGGGCGGAATCGGCGGATGGGTCTTGAGGCTCTCCTGGAAGGCTTCGATCAGGCGGCGGATCGGGCCGCGTACCCAGCCTTCCTCCATGTTCGTGTCGGTCTCCTCCTTGGGGTCCTTCACGAGATTGAACAGGTATGGCGTCTCCAGCTTGATCGGACCTTCGTTGGGCTCGACCTCCCACATGAGGTGCATCTTCCAGTCGCGCCATTTGACCGCCCGCAGTTCGGTCTTGATGTAGTAGGGAAACCCGTCGCGCGCCGAGTTCGGACGCTCGCCGAGGAAAAAGCCGAGCTGGTCGATGCCGTCGATCGGCCGGTCGTCCGGCAGGCGCGCGCCAGAAACCTTCGCCAGTGTCGGGTAGAGATCGGTGATGTGCAGCACATCCGTCGCGCGGCGCGGCGCGATGCGGCCCGGCCAGCGCAGGATGAACGGAACGCGAAGCCCGCCCTCCATGGCCGTGTGATAGGTGCCGCGCCACGGACCGGCGGTGCCCCGCCACGGCCGCCGGAATTCCGGACCGTTGTCGCTGCCGAACAACACCAGCGTATCCTCGCGCAGGCCGAGGCGGTCGATGGCATCGAGCATTTCGCCCACGCGATGGTCCATCTCGGCCATCGCATCGGCGAAGTCGCCGGCACCGGTGCGGCCCGCGAAGTCGGGGTGCGGCAAGGTCGGGAAATGGAGCTGGGTCAGCGGAACGTAGGCGAAGAACGGGCGCCCGGCAGCGGATTGTCGCTCCATGAAGTCGATCGTCCGGCGCGTCAGCTCGCCGTCGATCAACCGGCGCTGCTGGAGATCGTAGACCTCGAGGTCACGGGCCGGCGCGCCCTTCACGCCTTCCATCACGTAGGGCATCGGCACGATCGTGGGATCGAAGCCGGGAGCCGAGGTGAACATGGACTCGTTCGACGTTCGCGGAATGCCGTACCATTCGTCGAAGCCGCGGTCCTTGGGCAGGCGCCCTTCCCGGTCGCCCAGATGCCATTTGCCGAAGCAGGCGGTCGCATAACCGACGTCCTGCAGCAGCTGGCCGATCGTGATCTCCCAGGGGATCAGGCCCTGCGGCAGGCCGGCCGGCACCGACTGCATCGCGCCGGTGCGAATCGGATGGCGACCGGTCATCAGCGCCGAGCGGGTTGGCACGCAGTCGCTCTCGACGTTGAAGTTGAGGCAGGTCAGCCCTTCTTCCGCCAGCGCGTCGATCCGCGGCGTCGGCGCGCCGCGCAGGACACCCCCGCCGTAGCAGCCGAGTTCTCCCCATCCGAGATTGTCGGCGAGGATCAGCAGGATGTTGGGCGGGCGAACGGTCACGGGTCAGGCTCCTCTCAACGACTGGACAGGCGACCTGCTTAACGTGCCAGGAGCCCGGCCACCAAACCCGACAGCCATCGGCGCAAGCGCTGCACCATGGCCTTCGTCTTCTGCCAGACCGGCAGAGACCGGACGAAGGCGTAGAGCCTGTCGCGCCATCTGAAGACCCAGGTCTCGGAGGCCAGGAACCAGGGCATCGTGACCAGGGTCGGCCGCAGGATCTTGTAGAGGCGCGCCACTAGGGCGGTCGCCAGCATCTTGCCGAGCAGGATGCTGGCCGTGGCCAGGGCGAGCTTTCCATGCAGCGCGAAGCCGACGGCCGCCAGCTTGATCGGCAGCACGAGCGCCGAGGGAGCGATGAAGGCAATCAACGCCCCCCAGGGCGGGAGCCGTGCGAACCAGGCTTCCAGCCGGGCGACCGGCGGCCACTTGGCGAACGCCGCCATGGCGACGCCCAAGTAGTGCAGCAACACGTCTTCGATGAAGACGATCGCCGCCGCCAGGGGCATCAGGAGAAGTTCGAGGGCACGCTTCAAATGGCGCTTCATGCTGCCGCCATCCAAACCACACAAAATGTCATTATGGTGTTTACCATGTTCTCTCGCCGCACGTTCGCCCGCCTCGCCGGCGCCGCATCGCTGGTCCCCTCCGCCACATTGGCGCAGTCCGGAAGGCCCTTGTCGCGCATTGCCTTCGGCTCCTGCGCGAAGCAAACCCTGCCGCAGCCGATCTGGGAGCCCATCCTCGCCTACCGGCCGGACCTCTTCATTTTTGCTGGCGACAATGTCTATGGCGACTTCCATGCGCCGGATGCAGCGGATCTGAAGCGGGCCTACGAGGAAGCGCGGCACATCGCAGGATATGCGAAGCTGCGCGAGACCGTGCCGCACCTCGCCGTGTGGGACGACCACGACTATGGCGTCAACGACGGCGGGGCGGAGTTCGCGCACAAGGCCCTCGCTAAGTACCTCTTCCTCGATTTCTGGAACGTGCCGGCGGACGACATCCGGCGTACCCGCGGCGGCATCTACGATTCGCGGATCATCGGTCCGGCCGGAAAGCGCGTGCAGGTCATCCTGCTCGACGTACGATGGTTCCGTTCACCCCTCAGGATCACCGACAAGCGGGGCGCGCCGGGCAAGCAGCGCTACCTGCCCGACCCCGATCCGGCGAAGACGATGCTCGGTCCCGAGCAATGGGCGTGGCTCGCGGCCGAGCTGCGCAAGCCTGCAGAGCTGCGTTTGATCGTGTCGAGCACGCAGGTCCTCGCCGAAGGCCATGGCTGGGAGCGCTGGGGAAACATGCCGCTCGAGAAGCAGAAGCTCATCGATACGATTCGCGAGAGCGGCGCCAAAGGCGTCGCCTTCCTGTCCGGCGATCGTCACATCGGTGCACTCTATCGCGACACTGCCGAAGGTCTGTATCCGTTGTACGAGGCCACTTCGAGCGGCCTCAACATGGTCTACTGGGCAGCCAAGGAACCCGGACCCAATCGCATCGGCCCCCTGTTCGCCGCCGCCAATTTCGGTGTGGTCGAGGTCGACTGGGCAGCGCGGACCCTTCTGCTGGCGCTCCGCGACGAAAGCGGCGACACGCGGCGAGCGGTCGATATCGGATTCGACGCGCTGGGAATCGCCTGAAAATGACACAGGCCGCCCCGAAGGGCGGCCCGGTCTCGCCGTCCGTCGATCAGGTTACTGCGGCTCCACGCCGGCCGCCTTGATCGCCGGCACCCACTTGTCGATCGACGCCTTGAGCTGGGCCCGCAACGCCTCGGGCGTAGCGTCCTTCGGCTCGGGGAGCTCGACCGCCTGCTCGGTCAGGCGCGCGCGCACCTTCTCGTCGCCGAGCGCGGTGACCAGCGCCTTGTTCAGCGTGTCGATCACGTTCTTCGGCGTGTTCTTGGCAACGAAGAAGCCGTTCCAGATCGTGACCTCGTAGCCCTTGAGGCCGGACTCATCGATCGTCGGGACATTGGGAAGCTGCGGCAGGCGCTTCAGCGTGCTGACGCCCAGCGCCTTGATGGTGCCGGCGTTGATCTGCGGCAGCACGTTCACCGCCTGGTCGACCATGTAGTCGAACTGGCCGCTGACCAGGTCGTTCAGCGCCGGACCGGTTCCCTTGTAGGGAATCTCCAGCACATCGACCTTCATCATGCTGTTCAGCATCAGGCCACCCAAGTGTGAGGCGGCGCCGATGCCGGCCATGCCGTACTGCGCCTTCTTCTGGTTGGCCTTCACATAGGCCTCGAACTCCTTGAAGTCCTTCGCCGGCAGGCCCTTCTTGGCGACCAGCACCATCGGGTTCGTGCCGCCGAGGCCGACCGGTTCCAGGTCCTTCTGGCTGTCGTACGGCAGCGTCTTGTACAGCGCGATGTTCACCGCGAGGGTGCCCATGTGCGTGAACAGGATTGTGTATCCGTCGGGCGTCGCCTTGGCGGCCTTGTTGACGCCGATCGTGCCGCCGGCACCGCCGACATTCTCGACGATCATCGTCTGGCCAAGCGCCTCGCCCATGCGGGCGGTCAGCACGCGGGCCAGCGCGTCGGTCGGGCCACCGGCCGCGAACGGCACGATGACGGTGATGGGCTTCGTCGGGTAGTTGGCCTGGGCCATGGCGCCGACGGGCGCTGCGGCCAGGGTAACGGCCGCGGCGGCAGCAAGCAGGTTGCGTCTCTTCACGGAGGTTCCTCCCAAGGATAGCGATAACGCGGCTGCTACACCGTCTTCACGAGCTCTGCAATGGCTGCGCCCACTGTCTTTGTGTCGCCATTGCCGCCCAGATCCTTGGTACGCGGACCGCCCTCGACCAGGGAGGCCGCGATGGCCCGCTCGATCGCTTCGGCCGCCTCCGGGTAGCCGAGGTGCCGGACCATCATCGCGCCCGACCAGATCTGCCCGATCGGGTTGGCGATGCCCTTGCCCGCAATGTCAGGTGCCGAACCGTGAACCGGCTCGAACATCGAGGGATACTTCCGCTCCGGGTTGATGTTGCCCGACGGCGCCACGCCGATCGAGCCCGTGAGAGCCGGGCCGAGGTCGGAAAGGATGTCGCCGAACAGGTTGGAGCCCACCACCACGTCGAACCAATCCGGATTGCGCACGAAATGCGCCGTCAGGATGTCGATGTGATACTGGTCCGCCTTGATGCCGGGGTACTTCTTGCACATCTCGGCGAAGCGCTCGTCCCAGAACGGCATCGTGTGGATGATGCCGTTCGACTTGGTGGCCGAGGTCACATGCTTCTTCTTCGTCGTACTGGCGAAGTCGAAGGCGAACTTGAGGATTCGATCGACGCCCTTGCGGGTGAAGATGGACTGCTGAATGGCCATCTCGTCGTCGGTGCCCTGGAACATGCGGCCGCCGATCGAGCTGTACTCGCCCTCGGTGTTCTCGCGCACCACCCAGAAGTCGATCTCGCCCGGCTTGCGGTTGGCCAGCGGCGACGGGACGCCTTCGAACAGGCGCACCGGGCGCAGGTTCACGTATTCGTCGAAGTCGCGACGGATCGGGATCAGCAGGCCCCACAGTGAAACGTGGTCGGGCACGCCCGGCCAGCCCACGGCGCCGAGGAAGATGCTCTCGAAGCCCTTCAGCGTTTCCATGCCGTCGTCCGGCATCATCTTGCCGGTCTTGACCAGACGATCGCACGACCAGTCGAAATCGGTGAACTCGAGCTCGAAGTTGAAACGTCGCGCCGCGGCCTCCAGGACCCTCACGCCTTCCGGCAGAACTTCCTTGCCGATTCCGTCTCCCGGAATGAGCGCGATCTTGTGCTTGGCCATCATATTCCTCCCGAACCGTGCGGAACCTAACAGCGCGACCTTGCCATGCAAGCACGGCATTGCCCCTGCGACGCACCCGCGCCAATATGAATAGGCGTTTACCCTCGGAGTGGCCATGACCTTCGACCTCAAGATTACCGGCGGCACCATCGTCGACGGCACCGGAAAGCCGGGCTTTGCCGGCGATGTCGGCATCAAGGACGGAAAGGTCGTCGCGCTCGGCAAGGCCGAAGGATCGGCCGTGCAGACGATCGACGCCACGGGCAAGGTCGTCTCGCCGGGCTTCGTCGACGTGCACACGCACTACGATGCGCAGATCCTGTGGGACCGGATGCTCACCATCTCGCCCTGGCACGGCGTCACCACCACGGTGATCGGCAATTGTGGCTTCGGCGTCGCCCCGACCCGGGAAATCCACCGCAAGATGATCATGCAGACCTTGGAGAAGGTCGAAGGCATGAGCCTCGAGGCGCTTGAAGCGGGCCTCGGTACCGCCTGGCCGTTCGAGACCTTCCCGCAATATCTCGACGCGCTGGAGACTCGCGGCTCGGCGATCAACGTGGCCGCCCTGTTTGGCCACACGCCGCTGCGCCTCTATGTGATGGGCGAGGAATCGACCGAGCGCGCTGCGACCGCCGACGAGGTCGGGACGATGAAGAAGCTGGTACGCGAGGCCATGGAGGCCGGCGCCATCGGCTTCGGTACCTCCGTCTCGGTCAGCCATAACGGCTATGCCGGCAAGCCGGTGCCCAGCCGCCAGGCGACGCCCGAGGAAATGGACGCCCTCGTCTCCGTCATGGGTGAGATGAAGCGCGGCCTGATGCAGATCACCATCGGCCGCGATTTCTCGACCCGCCACATGGCCGAGGTCAGCCGCAAGTACAACATCCCGGTCACCTGGACCGCCCTGCTCTCGCACCTCTATGGACCGGGCGGGCATCGCAAGCAGCTCGACCTCGCCGCCGAACAGCGCAAGTCCGGCGCCCTCGTCATTCCGCAGGTGAGCTGCCGGCCGCTGAACTTCGAGGTCACCTTCGCCGAGCCGTTCATCTTCGACGTGATGCCGTTCATGAACGAGCTGGCGAAAGCCGATGCCAGGGAGCCGGGCACCCGCCGCCGCGCCTACGCCGATCCAGCCTGGCGCGAGAAGCTGCGCAGCGAAGTCACGCCGCTGTTCCGCAACTGGTGGGACCGCGTCGTCATCGCCTGGTCGCCGTCGCATCGCGAGCTCGAGGAGATGCCCCTCACAGCGGCGGCCGCGAAGCTTGGAAAGGATCCGGTCGACCTCGCCCTCGACATCTCTCTGGCCGACGACCTGCTGACCCGCTTCCGCATGGCCGTCATGAACTTCGACGAGAAGGAAGTGGCCGAGCTGATCACCGACCCCAACACGATCATCGCGCTGTCCGATGCGGGCGCCCACGCCAGCCAGCTCTGCGATGCCTGCTACTCGACCCACCTGCTGGGCCACTGGGTGCGCGATCGCAAGGTCTTCACGATCGAAGAGGCGGTACACAACCTCACGCAACGCCCAGCGGAGATGTTCGGCATCACGGATCGCGGCGTGCTGGCCGAGGGCCGTCCCGCCGACGTCGTCGTCTTCGATCCGAAGACCGTGAACCCGGGCCCACTGAAGCGCGTGTACGATCTGCCGGCCGGCGCCGACCGCCTCGTCTCGGAAGCGAGCGGCATCGATGCCGTCGTCGTCAATGGCAAGGTCATCCGTCGGGACAACAAGGACACCGTCGCGGCCGACGACAAGTTGCCCGGCCGTCTGCTAAGACACGGCCGCGCCGCTTGAGGCCATGAAGAAGATCACAGGGAGACAGTCATGATTCACGTCATCGCCATCATCA
The DNA here is from genome assembly GCA_017990895.1 of Reyranella sp. GTDB lineage: Bacteria > Pseudomonadota > Alphaproteobacteria > Reyranellales > Reyranellaceae > Reyranella. Next base: position 6,178 of record JAGNNA010000097.1, on the reverse strand, counting down.
CGGCCAAACCCGGCAAGCGCGACGAAGTCCTGAAGAACTTCAAGGACAACGTCCCGGCCGTCCACGCCGAGAAGGGCTGCATCGAGTACGGCGCGGCCGTCGACATCGATGGCGGTCCGTTTGCCAAGTTCGGTCCCGACACGTTTGTCGTCATCGAAAAGTGGGAGAGCATGGACGACCTCAAGGCCCACGGCGCGTCGGAGCACATGAAGGCGTATTCGGCCAAGAACAAGGACCTGCTCGCCAATCGCGCCGTCCACGTCCTGCAGAACGCTTGATCTCCGTCACAGAAACGGACGTCGCCGCGTACGAACGCGACGGCGTCGTCTGCCTGCGCGGCGCCTTCGATGCCGTCTGGGTCGGAATCCTGTGCGAGGCGGTCGAGCGCGACCTCCTGAAGCCGGGACCAAACGCGACCAACTTCGCGGAAGGCAGCACGTCGGGAAAGTTCTTCGGCGACATGTTCATGTGGCGGCGGGACAACGATTTCCGCCTCGCCGCCCTCACCTCGCCCGCGGGTGAAATCGCCGCCGCACTAATGCGCTCGCGGAACGTCGACTTCTTCTACGACCAGCTCTTCGTGAAGGAGCCCGGTACCGCACACCCAACGCCGTGGCACCAGGACCAGCCCTACTGGCCCGTCACCGGCCAACAGATCACCTCGGTCTGGATCGCCCTCGACGACATCGATCTCGGCAACGGCGCGGTCGAATTCATCGCGGGCTCCCACCGCTGGGGGATCAACTATCGGCCGACGCCTTTCCGCAAGGGGCACGAGGCCAAGTTCACGTCGAGCGACCTCGTCCAGATCCCCGACATCGACGCCGAGCGCGGCAAGTACGACATCCGCTCCTGGACGATGGAGCCGGGCGACTGCCTGGTCTTTCACGCCATGATCGTGCACGGCGCGCCGGGCAACGATACGCCGGGTGCGCGGCGCCGCGGGCTGTCCTTGCGCTACACCGGCGACGACGCCCGCTATGACCCGCGTCCCGGCACCTTCCAGTTTCCCCACACGCCCGATCTCGCCCCTGGTGCCCCGATGACCTGCGACCTCTTCCCGAGAGTCTGGCCGAGGCGGTAGTGGGGCTGAGCGAAGCTCAGCCCGTTGAGCGACAGGCTGCGGCTTGGTTACAAGCCGCTAAGCTTGCAATGTCCGAGAGTGTCGAAGGACGAGCGACCACCTCATGACCCCTCCGGCAGCGACTACGCCGCCACCTCCCCATTTGAATGGTGAGGATGGTGATTCTAGTCTCAGCGCCCGTTCCCGAGGGCAGGTTCAATGGAAGAGCGCGGCGTCGATCAGGTGACCGAGGTCACCAGCACCTCCTGGTTCGCCCGTCTCGGGCAGGCAATCGTCGGCGTCCTCATCGGCTTCATCTTCGTCGTCGTGTCGATCGGCGTGCTGTTCTGGAATGAAGGCCGCGCCATCCGGACCGCGCAGGGCCTCGCCGAGGGGGCCGGCATCGTGCGCAGCGTGCCTGCCGAAAGGGTTGATCCCGCGAACGACGGACGGTTGGTCCACGTGACCGGCATGCTCTCAACCGGCGGTCCGGTGTCCGATCCCGACTTCGCCCTCCGCGTGAATGGCGTGCGGCTCGTGCGCCATGTCGAGGTCTATCAGTGGAAGGAAGAAACCCACAGCGAGACCCGCACCAAGTTCGGCGGCGGAGAAGAGCGCACCACGACCTACAAATATGTACGCACATGGTCGGACAAGCCGATCGACTCGGACCGCTTCAAGGAGCCGCGCGGCCATACCAATCCGGTGATGACCTATCAGTCCCGCGACCTGGTGGCCGCCGGCACGCGGCTCGGCGCCTTTGCAATTCCCGATTCGCTGCTTCGGGGCTTCGGTGAGCCCCGAAGGATCGCCGCGACGGAGGTGCAGGCGAATGCCCTGCAGATTCGCGTCAACAAGCCGGTCGCCATCAACGACGGCGTACTCTATGTTGGCCGCGACCCGTCCCGGCCGGCGATCGGCGACATGCGCATTTCCTTCGCGGAAGTGCCCTTGCAGACGGCCAGCGTGGTCGCCGCCCAGGCCGGCTCTGGCTTCGCGCCCTTCCCCACCCATACCGGCACGACCGTCGAACTGATCGCGGCCGGCGCCGTGCCGGCCAAGGTCATGTTCCAGCATGCCGAGGAAGAGAACGTCACCATGACCTGGGTGCTGCGCCTCATCGGCGTGATCTTCATGCTGGTCGGCTTCAATTTCGTGCTGCGCCCGCTGGCCGTCGCCGGTAGCGTCATTCCGCTGCTGGGCGACGTGATAGGCGCCGGCACGTTCCTGGTGGCGCTGGTCTGCACGGTGGCGATCGCGCCGATCGTGATCGCGTTCGGATGGCTGTGGTACCGGCCGCTGATCGGGATCGGCGTGCTGGTCGTCGGGGCGGCCGCGACGTGGGGCCTGATGAAACTGGTCCGTGCACGGTCGGCGGCACGGCCCGCAGTCTGACCCTCAGCTGCCGCGGACGATGCCTTTCATGATGATGTCCAGCATGCCCGTGCCCAACAGGTCACGATTGGACCACGGAAACTCCGCCTTCAGAATCAGGGCCGAGACGACCCCGTGCATGGCCATCCAGCAGAGTTCCGCACAGGTGTCCGCCGGATAATTGAGTTTGAGGCCGGACGCCTCGGCCGCGGCAAGAATTGCCACGAGACGCTGGAACACGATGGCGCCGCCGATGCCGGGCCGCGTCGGATCGTCCGTCGGCATGCGATGCCCCAGCTTGCGAATCGACTCGGGGATGTTCGTGCCCAGGAAGATCAGCTTGTACTCGTCTGGATGGGCGAGGCCGAACTTCAGATAGGCCTCGCCGAAGCGCCGGATGCGCTCCCGCGGGTCGGCGACGGTGGTCTCGATCTCGCTGATCCTCTCGATCAGGTACCCGAAGGTCTGATCGCAGAGCGCGAGCATCATCTGTTCCTTGTCGGGAAAATAGAGATAGAGCGCTGGCGCCGACACGCCGACGCGGTCGGCAATCCGTCGGATCGTCGTGGCCTCGTACCCCTGCTCCAGGAACAGTTCCTTGGCAGCCTGGAGGATTTCCTCGCGGCGGGTGTGGCCCTCGCCACGCTTCTTCCGGCCGCCGGTCGCCGCTGTCGAAAAAGCGCTCAATCGGGTTCTCCTACCCTTGACTCCTATATGAACACAGATAACTTATCAATGGTCAGTTAACGGCGTTCAGTTTCTTCAGCTCATTGTAAACGTCCGAAGGAAGGCCCGCCATGCGTCTCCCCAACGTTCGCCTCCCGCGCGCCTCCGTGCCGAAGCTGGCCGTGCTGGCTGCCATCGGCGTTATCATGGCCGGCGGTGCCTTCGCGGCCTATTCCTTCACCCGCCATCCTGCAGCTCCCACGGCCGGTGCCGAAACCGTGGAGCGGCCGGCCCGGGTCGCCGAGATCTCGTACAAGACGCAGGGCCAGACATTGCTGCTGGCCGGCACGGTCGTGCCACGCATCGAGAGCACCCTGGGCTTCCGCGTATCGGGCAAGATCGTCCAGCGCTCGGTCGATGTCGGCGCGGTCGTGAAACCTGGCGACATCATCGCCGTCCTCGACCCCGCCGACTACCAGTTGGCCGTCGACAATGCGCGCGCCGCGCTCGCCTCGGCGGAAGCCGACCATGTGCGCGCCAAGGCGGACCACGAACGATACCTGAACCTGCGCGGCAGTATGGCCTTCGTGCCGCAGACCCTAGACCAGCGCCAGTCACTGGCATCTACCGCCCTCGCCCGCGTCGACCAGGCGAAGAGCCAGCTGGCATCGGCGGAGAACAACCTCGCCTACACGGTGCTGCGCGCCGACGCGGCGGGCGTCGTCACTGCAATACAGGCCGAGGTGGGCCAGGTCATGGCACAGGGTCAGGGCGTGATCCGGCTCGCACGCACGGACGAGCTGGAAATCATGGTCGGCGTCCCCGAACACCGGCTGAAGGTCGTGCGCGCGGCGCAGGGCGCGAGTTTCGAGCTCTGGTCGGACCCGGGACGGCGCCACGCCGCCAGGCTCCGTGAGCTGTCACCCAGCGCCGACCCGGTGACCCGAACCTACGCCGCACGCTTCAGCGTCCTGGAGCCGCCGGAGTTCATCGGCCTCGGCATGACCGCGACCCTGGGCTTCGAACGGCCCGATCCCACGCCGGTCGCCGAGGTCCCGCTCTCCGCGATCTTCCAGCGCGGCACGAGCCCCGCCGTCTGGGTGGTCGATCGCGACACCGGCACGGTCGCACTCCGCCCGGTCGCGATCGCGCGCTGGCGCGACGACACGGCGGCGATCCTGTCGGGCGTGAAGGAAGGCGAACTGATCGCGACCGCGGGCGTGCACAAGCTCGAGACCGGTCAGAAGGTAAAGCCGCTCCAGCAGCAGCAGGCCGCCCGCTAGCGACCCTCATCTCGGGGAGATGATCATGACGACGCGCACCAATCTCTCGGCGCTGGCGCTCAAATACAGCACCCTCACCATGTTCTTCATGATCGCGCTGACGCTGGCCGGCTTCTACGCCTTCTTCAACCTGGGCCGCGCCGAGGATCCGCCCTTCACCATCAAGCAGATGGTCGTATCCGCCGCCTGGCCCGGCGCGACGGCGCGCGAGGTCGAGCAGCAGGTCACCGAGAAGATCGAGACCAAGCTGCAAGAGCTCCCCTTCTTCTACAACGTCCAGAGCTACACCAAGCCCGGCGAGACGGTGATCTACGTCTCGCTGCGGGACGACACGCCGCCGTCCAAGGTCGCGGACCTCTGGTACCAAGTGCGCAAGAAGGTCGGCGACATCAGGAGCTCGCTGCCGCAGGGCGTGGTGGGTCCGTTCTTCAACGACGAATACGGCGACACCTACAGCCTGATCTGGGCCTTCGAGGCCGACGGCTTCTCGCCCGCCGAGGTCAAGGAGATCGCCAAGGCGGTGCGCCAGCGCCTGCTGCGCGTGCCAGACGTCACCAAGGCCGACCTGTTCGGCTTGCAGGACGAGAAGATCTACATCGAGTTCAGCCACACCAGGCTGGCGATGCTGGGCGTCCCGGTCGACCAGATCCTCGAGGTGGTGCGGCGCCAGAATGCAATCGTGGCCACCGGCACGGTCGAGACCAAGGGCGAGCGCGTGGCAGTGCGCGTCGACGGCGCGCCGACCTCGGCCGAGCAACTGATGGCGCTGCCTTTCACCGCCAACGGCCAGACGCTCACCCTGGGCGACGTGGCCGAGATCGGCCGCGGCTACCAGGATCCGCGACAGCTCGCCATGCGCTACAACGGCAAGGCCGTGATCGGCCTCGGCGTGGTCATGGCGCCAGGCGGCAACGTCCAGAATCTGGGCGCGGAACTCGACAAGACCATGGAAGAGGTCGAGGCCGGTTTGCCGGTCGGCATCACGGTGCATCGCATCGCCAACCAGCCCGAGGTCGTCACCAAGTCGTTCGAGGAATTCAGCTCGGCGCTGCTGGAGGCGCTGGCGATCGTGCTGGTGGTGTCGTTCATCAGCCTCGGCGTCCGCACCGGCGTGATCGTGGCGCTCTCCGTCCCGCTGGTGCTGGCGATCACCTTCGTCGGCATGCTGATGCTGGGCATCGACTTCCAGCGCATCTCGCTCGGCGCGCTGATCATCGCGCTCGGCCTTCTGGTCGACGACGCCATCATCGCGGTCGAGATGATGATGGTGAAGCTCGAACAGGGCGCCAGCCGGCTGGAGGCCGCGACCTACGCCTACACCTCCACCGCCTTCCCCATGCTGACGGGCACGCTCGTGACCGCCGTCGGTTTCGTGCCGGTGGGTTTCGCGCGCTCCAGCGCCGGCGAATACACCAACTCGATCTTCTGGGTCGTCGGGCTGTCCCTGATCATCTCGTGGTTCGTGGCCGTGCTGTTCACGCCGTGGATGGGCTACCACCTGCTGCCGACGCCCAAGGTCCAGCACCACGATCCCTACAATGGCCGCCTCTACACGCTGTTCCGCAAGGTCGTCGTGTGGTGCGTCACCTGGCGCAAGACCACGATCGTCATCACGGCGCTGGCCTTCGTTGGCTCGCTCGCGGCCTTCGGTCTGGTGTCCAAGCAGTTCTTCCCGACCGCGAACCGGCCGGAGCTGATCGTCGACCTGAAGCTGGCGCAGGGCGCCTCGTGGGCTGCGACCGACGCCGAGGTGCGCAAGCTCGAGAGCTGGCTGGGCAATAGCGCCGACGTC
>JAGNNA010000431.1 GCA_017990895.1 Reyranella sp. | reverse complement strand
GGAGTTGGCTTCCGAGTTCGTGCCGAAGACGGCGAGGCCGCAATCCTGGCTGATCAGCCACTTGCAGTGGGCGATGAAGCGGCCGACATCGGGCGACAGGTCGCGCTTGAAGGGCGTGACGACGGGCGAAAGAACGCCTTTGATCCGTGCTGCGGCCATGATCTTATTTCTCCCGGGAATGGCGCGCCTTTCTGCAACGAAGCGCCGGAGACGTCCAGTGTCACCATCTCTCAGCGAAATATTGCCCGAGGACGGCACGTCCGGAACGCTGGTCGGTCGCGTCTGGCGTACGGGGAACCCGGCAGGGCCTTCGGTCGTGGCCATTCGCGGCGACGAGGTTTTCGATCTTTCCGCGACCGTGCCGACGATGGCCGATCTCTGCAACGCGCCCGATCCGACGGGCCTCGCGCGCAACACGCCGGGCGAGCGCATCGGCGCGCTGCAGGACCTCGTCGGCGACCTGCTGGCGCCGGTCGACCTGCAGGCGCTCAAGGCCGCCGGCGTCACTTTCGCCGTCAGCCTGCTGGAACGCTTGATCGAGGAGCATGCCAAGGGCGATCCGGCGCGCGCCGAGCAGGTGCGCAGTGAGTTGAACTCGATCATCGGCGCCGACGTGAGCGCCATCAAGCCGGGTTCATCGGAGTCCGAGGCGCTGAAGAAGACGCTGATGGCGCGCGGCACCTGGTCGCCCTATCTCGAAGTCGGCATCGGTCCCTATGCCGAGATCTTCACCAAGGCGCCGCCCATGGCCGCGGTCGGCAACGGCGCCGAGATCGGCATCCGGCCCGACTCCGACTGGAACAATCCCGAGCCCGAGGTGACGCTGATCGTCAGCGCCAAAGGGCACATCGTCGGCGCGACACTCGGCAACGACGTGAACCTGCGCGACATCGAGGGCCGCAGCGCGCTGCTGCTGGGCATCGCCAAGGATAACAACGCTTCCTGCGCGCTCGGCCCCTTCATCCGCCTGTTCGACGACACATTCTCGCTCGACGACGTGCGCGAGGCCAAGGTCGATCTCGAAGTGACAGGGCCCGACCAGTTGTGCCTGCGCGGTTCGAGCGATCTCTCGAAGATCAGCCGCGATCCCACCGACCTCGTGGCCCAGGCGATGAGCGCGCATCAATATCCCGACGGCATGGCGCTGATGACCGGCACGCTGTTCGCGCCGACCGAGCCGCGCAAGCCGGGCGGGACCGGCTTCACGCACATGGTGGGCGACCTCGTCTCCATCCGCTCGCCCAAGCTCGGTACCCTGACCAACAAAGTGGCCCATTGCGACAAGATCGCGCCCTGGACGTTCGGTACGGGAGCCCTGATGCGAAACCTCGCGGCACGAGGGTTGCTGCGGTAGTAACCGAAAACCTCATCCTGAGGAGGCCCGCAGGGCCGTCTCGAAGGATGGGCAACAGACAGCGCCTGCGTATCCCATCCTTCGAGACGGTCGCTTAGCGACCTCCTCAGGATGAGGTCCTTGGGTACGAGCGAAGGAAGACCATGACCGACCTCACCCGCCTGCCCGCCTCCGATCTGCGCGAGCAGATCGCCACCAAGAAGCTCTCCCCCGTCGAACTGACCGATGCCGTCCTGGCGCGGGCCGACAGACTGCAGCCGGTGCTGAACTGCTTCGTCACCCTGGTACCCGACCAGGCGCGTGCAGCGGCCAAGGCGGCCGAGGATGCCGTAATGCGCGGCGAGCCGCTCGGGCTGCTGCATGGCATTCCGTTCGCCGCCAAGGATCTGGTGAACACGGCGGGCGTTCGGACCACGTTCGGATCCCTACTTTATGAGAACAACGTGCCGAAGGAAGACGCAGTGTGCGCGGCGCGCGTGAAGGCCGCCGGCGGCATCCTGTTCGGCAAGACGACGACACCGGAGTTCGGGCACAAGTCGCTGACCGACGGACCGCTGTTCGGGCGCACGCGCAACGCCTGGAGCGCCAATCATACATCCGGTGGCTCCAGCGGCGGCGCGGCAGTGGCCGTGGCGGCCGGCATCGGTCCGATCGGCATCGCCACCGACGGCGGCGGCTCGACTCGCATTCCGGCCGCGATCAACGGCATGGTCGGATTGAAGCAGAGCAACGGCGTAATCCCGCACAGCCAGGTGGCCGACGCGTTCGGTAACTACACCTACGTTACGCCGATGACGCGCACCGTGATGGACACAGCCCTGATGCTGCAGGCCATGGCCGGCCCACATCCATCCGACCCCTGGTCGATCGGCGTCGAACCGAAGGACTATCTCACAGCCGCCCGCGCCGAGGGCGACCTCAAGGGCAGGCGCATCCTCTACAGCGCGACGCTCGGCAACACGATGGTCGCCAAGGATGTGCGCGCCGCCTTCGAGCAGTCACTGGTCCGGCTGCGCGAACTGGGCGCCGAGCTGGTCGAACTCACCGAGGAGCTGCCCGACCTCAGCTCGGCGTGGAAGGTCATCAACCACACGACCTGGAAGGCGCGGTTCGACGAGATGATCCGCCGCGACGGCAACCGCATGACGCCGTCGCTGGTGCGCCAAGTGGCAGAGGCGGCGGACTGGTCGGGCGCCGACTATCAGCGCGCCATGTTCCAGCGCAGCGACCTCTTCCGCATGGTCCAGCGCTGGTTCGAGACGGCCGATTTCCTTGTGACGCCGACGGTCTCGCGCACGGCGCTGCCGATCGACCAGGACCTATTCGATCCCATCACCATCGACGGCGTCGAGGCCGGCGAGCTGCGGCGCAACTGGTTCCCCTACACGATGCCGTTCAACATCACCGGCCACCCTGCCCTCAGTATCTGCAACGGCTACGATTCAGAAGGCCTGCCGACCAGCTTGCAGATCGTCGGCCGCTTCCGCGACGAAGCCTCGGTGCTGCGCGCCGCCGCGCTCTACGAGGCGAGCGAGAACTGGCTCGACCGATGGCCGGACCTTTGAAACCCCATATGGCGCCCCGCAGGGCGCCGTCCAAAAGGGCGCCGCCGCTGACTGCCGAGCAGATTCAGGCGCGCGTCCTCCATCGCGACGGGCTGATCCTGGTGATCGACAAACCGGCCGGGCTCGCTGTGCACGCCGGCCCCAGCGGCGCGCCCAACCTCGAAGAGTGTTTCGACGACCTCCGCTACGGCCTGCCGCGGCCTCCGGCGCTCGCCCACCGGCTCGATGCCGACACGGCCGGCGTACTGGTGCTGGGCCGCCATCCCAAGGCGCTCGCCAAGCTCGGTCGCCTGTTCTCCGGCCGCGACACCGAGAAGACCTATTGGGCGGTGGTCGAGGGATCGCCCCCAGCCGACGAGGGCGTGTTCGACATGCCGCTGCTCAAGGTGAACACCCGCAGCGGCTGGTCGGTGAAGGTTTCCGACAAGGGCCAGCCCTCGGTGACTCGCTACAAGGTGATGGGGCGCGCGCCCGGTATGACCTGGCTGGAACTGAAGCCGGAGACCGGCCGCACCCATCAGATCCGAGTCCACTGCGCCGCCGCCGGTTGCCCGGTCATCGCCGACCGGCTCTACGGGCATGCTGTGCCGGACAGTCAGCTGCATCTGCAATCGCATGGCATCGTACTGCCTCTGTCGAAGAGCAAGCCGCCGATCGTCGTTACGGCAGCACCGCCGCCGCACATGCTGCCGGCGCTGACGGCGTGTGGTTTCAGTCCCGAGCCGTCACCCACACCCTGAGCGTGTCGCCGGCTTCGAATCCCGACGTCACTGCGGCCTCGAGTTCGCGGCCGGACTCGTAGCCAACCAGGGGCAAGCGCGGAAACGTCTGCGCCGCCAGCAGGGTCAGCGAGAGCCAGACCGCCGACGCATCGGCGGCCTCGGCAACGACGTTGGAGACGCCCACGACGTCCTCGGTGCGATAGAGCATGAACCCGGCCACGACCTTGAAGCCACGGCGTCCCTTGAACATCGCGAAGTCCGCATCGGCGACCGGCAATCCCTCGCCCTTCTCCTCGCGCGTCCAGAC
>JAGNNA010000430.1 GCA_017990895.1 Reyranella sp. | reverse complement strand
GCATAGAGCAGCGCGGCGCCAAGCGCATGGGCGCGGCTGTCGACTTCGCTGTCCCCTTGCAGGAGTTCCTCGCCATGTCGGTCGATGAACGCGGTCGACGCCTCGCCGGCGGCAAAAACCGGATGCTCGAGGCAGCTCGCGAGGAATTTCTGGTTGGTCCTGACGCCAAGGGCTGCGGTGTCTTCGAGGGCGGCCAGGAGTTTTCGCCGCGCTTCCTCACGCGATGCGCCATGGCCGATCAGCTTGGCGATCATGGAATCGTAATAGGGCGATATTTCACCGCCGGATTCAAGCGCATCGTCAACGCGAATCCGGCCCGGCATCTCCCACAGCGTCATCGTCCCGCTTTGCGGCATGAAGCCCCGGGCGACGTCCTCGGCGCAGAGACGGACCTCGATCGCGTGGCCGTTCAGGCGGACATCGTCCTGCGTCAGCGGCAGCGGTTCGCCGCTGGCGATGCGCAACTGCAGTTCGACCAGATCGAGCCCGGTGATTGCTTCGGTCACCGGATGTTCGACCTGGAGACGCGTGTTCATTTCCATGAAATGAAACTCGCCGCTGGCGTCGAGCAGGAACTCGACGGTGCCGGCGCCCTCGTAGCCGATCGCCTTGACCGCCGCCACCGCCGCCGCTCCCATGCGCTCGCGCAGCGCCGCGCCGACCGCCGGCGAAGGGGCTTCCTCGACGACTTTCTGGTGCCGGCGCTGTACCGAGCAGTCGCGTTCGCCGAGATGAATCGCCTGGCCATGGCGGTCGGCGAGGATCTGGATCTCAATGTGGCGCGGCTCGATGATGGCCCGCTCGACGATGACTTCCGCATTGCCGAAGGCGCCCTGCGCTTCCGACCTTGCACTGCGCAGTGCCGGAAGAAACTCCCCGGCGCCGGCGACCAGGCGCATTCCACGCCCGCCGCCACCGGCGGTGGCCTTGATCATGACCGGGTAGCCGATCGCGTCCGCCGCCGCCTGCAATGTGGCCTCGCTCTGGTCGGCGCCCTGATAGCCCGGAATGCATGGGATGCCCGCTTCGCTCATCAGTTGCTTGGCGCCGGCCTTGTTGCCCATGGCCGCGATGGCCTCCGGCGAGGGTCCGATGAAGACGAGGCCGGCGGCGCGACACGCCCGGGCAAAGCCGGCGTTCTCGGCGAGAAAGCCATAGCCGGGGTGCACGGCGTCGGCGCCGCTGATCGCGGCGGCTTCGATGATCGCGGCGATGTTCAGGTAGGACTGCGCCGGCAGGACGTCGCCGATATGGACCGCCTGATCGGCTTCGCGAACATGGCGTGCGTTCTCGTCAGCGCTGGAGAAGACAGCGACGGTCCGGTAGCCCATGGCCCGTGCCGTCCTGATGATGCGCAGGGCAATCTCGCCGCGATTGGCGATGAGAATCTTGCGAAAGGCTGTCGTGGTCGTCATGGCAATTTCTGGTCGGCAAACGGCGCGGCTTCAGCCGCTCTTCGGCAGCGTTCCCATGTACTTGGCGATGATCTGCATCATGACCTCGTCGGCGCCGCCACCGATCGACGGCAGACGGCCATCGCGGTAGGCGCGCGATACCGGGCTATCCCAGACGTAGCCCATGCCGCCCCAGAACTGCAGGCAACCGTCGGTGACTTCGCGCATCAGGCGTCCGCCTTTCAGCTTGGCCATCGAGGCCAGTTCGGTCGCGTCGCCGCCGGCGACGATGATGTCGACCGCGCGGTAGCTGAGCGAGCGCAGCGCCTCGACCTCGGTCTTGAATTCCGCCAGCTTGTAATGGACCCACTGGTTGTCCAGGATCGAGCGGCCGAACGCCATGCGCGTCCTCGTATAGTCGATCGTCTGGTCGATGATCTTGAGCAGGGCGCCACCGATGTTCAGGGCGCCCCACAGCCGTTCATACTGGAACTGCTCCATCTGGTAGGTAAAGCCCTTGCCTTCGTCGCCGATGCGGAAGCGCTTCGGCACGCGGACGTCGTCGAAGAAAATCTGCGCCGTGTCCGAGGCATTCATGCCGATCTTGCGGATCTTCCTCGCCACAGTGACGCCGGGCGTCTTCATCGGCACGACGATCAGTGACTTGTTGCGGTGGACCGCCCCTTCCGAGGTATTTGCGAGCGCCACGCAGAAGTCGGCCTGGGTGCCGTTGGTGATCCACATCTTGCCACCATTGATGATGTAGTCGTCGCCGTCGGAGCGCGCCGCAGTCTTCAGCGCAGCCACATCCGAACCGCCGCCGACTTCGGAAACGCCGATGCAGGCGACCATCTCGCCGGCGATGGCAGGCGCGAGAAACTCCCGGCGCAACTCGTCCGAGCCATGCTCGGCAAGAGCCGGCGTCGCCATGTCGGTCTGGACGCCGATCGCCATCGGAATCCCGGCGCAGTCGACTTCGCCGAGCGCCTCGGCAAGGATGGCGGCATAGCTGAAATCGAGCTCCATCCCCCCGAACTCGACCGGCTTGGTCAGTCCGAGCAGGCCGAGATCGCCCATCCTCCTGAAGACCTCGTGCGCCGGGAAAATCTCGGCCTCCTCCCACTCGTCCACGTGGGGATTGATCTCTTCGCCGATGAAACGCCTGATCGTGCGGCGGATTGCTTCGTGTTCCTCGGTCAACAGCATGGGGACTCCTGATGGCTGGATTGGGGTTACGGGCGGGCGACCGAAAACTGCATCTTCTGCGGCTTCCGGGCCTCGGCTTCATGGCAGATCGACAGCACGTAGGCCAGTATCGAGCGCGTTTCGCGGGGATCGATCACGCCGTCATCGAGTACCTGGGCGCTGGTCGCGAACACGTCCATCTGGCGCTCGAAGTTGTCGACGATGCGGCGCTCCAGTGCATCCAGCCTGGCCTGATCGACCTCGCCCTTGCGCTTCATCGCCGCCTCGGTGACGATGGCCATGGTGCGGGCGGCCTGCTCGCCGCCCATGACCGCGGTCTTCGCGTTCGGCCACGAGAAGCAGAAGCGCGGCTGGAAGCCGCGACCGCACATGCCGTAGTTGCCGGCGCCGAACGAAGCCCCGCAGTAGATCGTGATCTGCGGCACGGTGGCGTTCGTCACGGCCTGGATCATCTTCGAACCGTGCTTGATGCTTCCGGCCTCTTCGTAGCTGCGTCCGACCATGAAGCCGGTCGTGTTGTTGAGATAGAGCAGCGGCACCCGCGCCTGACAGCACGTCTGGATGAAATGGGTGGCCTTGGCGGCGCCGGCGGGGTCGATCGGGCCGTTGTTGGTGATGATGCCGATCGCGAAGCCATCAATCCGCGCGTGTCCGCAAACGGTCGCCGAACCATAGAGCGCAGCGAATTCGACGAAGTCCGAGTCGTCGGCGATGCGAGCGATCACTTCCTTCATGTCGACCGGCCGCCGGTGATCCATCGGCATGATCCCGAGCAATTCTTCGGCGTCGTAGCGTGGCGGCCTGGGCGCACGCTTCTTCTCCGCCGCTGCCCCATGGTTCCAGTCGAGCTTGCCCAGGAGATCGCGGACGATGCGCAGCGCGTCGCGGTCATCCTCGGCCAGATAGTCGCCGAGCCCGGAAATGGCCGTGTGCATTTCGGCGCCGCCAAGTTCCTCCTCGGTCGCGACCTCCCCGGTCGCCGCCATGAGCAGCGGCGGGCCGGCGAGAAAGGCCCGCGAACGGCCACGCACCATGATGATGTAATCGGACAGGCCGGTCTGGTAGGCGCCTCCCGCCGTCGACGATCCGTGCGTGACGGTGATTACCGGCAAGCCGGCGGCCGAGATGCGCGCGAGGTTGCGGAACAGGCTGCCGCCCCGGACAAATTCCTCGACCCGGTAAGTCATCAGGTTGGCGCCGGCGCTTTCGACCAGCTGGATATAGGGCAGCTTGTTCTCGAGCGCCAGTTCCTGGACGCGCAACTGCTTGTCGATCCCCCGGGGCTGCAGGGCGCCGGCGTCGATGCCGGAATCCGAAGCGCTGATCATGCAGCGCACGCCCGAGACATAGC
>JAGNNA010000429.1 GCA_017990895.1 Reyranella sp. | reverse complement strand
TCCCGATCCTGTCCAACGTGCTGATCACCGCGCAGAAGGGCCGGCTGAGTCTCGCCGCGACCGACATGGACCTCGCCATCACCGAGTCGGTTGAGGCCAGCGCCTCCAAGACCAGCTCGACGACAGCGCCGGCCCACACGTTGTACGAGATCGTCCGAAAGCTGCCCGATGGCGCCCAGGTCGAACTGGAGGCGGCCTCGGACAACAGCAGCCTGGTGATCCGGGCCGGCCGCTCCCGCTTCACCCTGCAATGCCTGCCGCCGGCCGATTTCCCGGCCATGACCGAGGGCGACCTGCCGCACCGGTTCCAACTGCCGGCGACCGACCTCAAAGGCATCATCGACCGTACCCGGTTCGCGATCTCCAACGAGGAGACCCGCTACTACCTGAACGGCATCTATTTCCATGCCGCGACCGCGGCCGGCACCCAGGTGCTGCGCGGCGTGGCGACCGATGGTCATCGGCTCGCCCGGGTCGAGGTGCCGCTGCCCAAGGGCGCCGGCGAGATCCCTGGCGTGATCGTGCCGCGCAAGACCGTGGGCGAGGTCCGCAAGCTGCTCGACGAGGGTGACGGTTCGGTCGACATCGAACTCAGCGACACCCGCATCCGCTTCTCCAGCGGCAACGTCACCCTGGTCAGCAAGCTGATCGACGGCACCTTCCCGGATTACGAACGGGTCATCCCGACCGGCAACGACAAGGTCCTGAACGTGCCGTGCAAGGAATTCGCACACGCCGTCGACCGCGTCTCGACGATCTCCACGGAAAAGTCGCGCGCCATCAAGCTGGCGGTCGCCAAGGGCGTCGTCACGCTCTCGGCGACCAGCCCCGACGCCGGCAGCGCCAGCGAGGAAATCGAGGTCGAGTACAAGGACACGGCCCTCGAGATCGGCTTCAACTCGCGCTACCTGCTGGACATCACCGAACAGATCGCCGGCCGCGAGGCGCGCTTCCTGATGGCGGATGCCGGCTCGCCCACCTTGGTGCGTGACGGTGCCGACGAGAGCGCGCTCTACGTGCTCATGCCGATGCGGGTATGAACGCACAGGCCGTCAGCACCCTCGCCTGCTCTTCCGACGCCGTATCGGGCGCTGCGCCGGCCCTTCTCGCCGTGCGCCAGTTGCGCCTGACCGACTTCCGCAACTACCGCCAGCTCCGCCTTGAGTGCGGCCAGGAGCCGGTCGTCCTGGTCGGCGCCAACGGCGCGGGCAAGACCAACCTACTGGAAGCCCTGTCCTTCCTGGCCCCCGGCCGCGGCCTGCGGCGGGCCCGGCTCAACGATGTCTGCCGCCGTGCCCGCGGCGACGAACCTTCGGCCGCCGGCTGGGCCGCCGCCGCGACGCTCGACACGCCCGAAGGTCGGCTGGCCATCGGCACCGGCCTCGAAGCCGGGCGCAGTGAGAGCAGCGCGCCGCGCCGCGCCGTGCGCATCGACGGCCGGCCGATGCAGAGCCAGACCGCACTGGGCCGGCACGTCGCCGCGGTGTGGCTGACGCCGCAGCTCGACCGGCTGTTCCTCGACGGCGCGACCGAGCGGCGGCGCTTCCTCGACCGGCTGGTGACGGCGCTGCATCCCGAGCATGCCGGCGACGTCGCGGCCTATGAGAACGCGCAGCACCAGCGCAGCCGGCTCCTCGGAGAAGGCAATCGCGACCCGCACTGGTTCACGGCGCTGGAAGACACGATGGCCCGCCACGGCGTCGCGCTGGCTGCGGCGCGCGCAGATACGGTCCAGCGGCTCGATTCGGCCGCTCGGCTCGGCGTCGGCCCCTTCCCCCGGGCTTCGCTCGCCATGGCGGGAGAGGTCGACGGCTGGATCGCCACCATGCCCGCGATCGACGTCGAGGACCGGCTGCGCGGCGAGTGGGCGGCCGGCCGCTTGCGCGACGGCGAAGCCGGCACCACCTCCTGCGGACCGCACCGCAGCGATCTCGCGGTGCGTCATCTCGATCTCGATCTGCCGGCGGCCGAGGGCTCGACCGGCCAGCAGAAGGCGGTCCTCGTCTCGATCGCGCTGGCGCATGCAAGGCTGGTGGCGCTGTCGCGCGGCCGGCCGCCGCTGCTGCTGCTCGACGAAATCGCGGCCCATCTCGACGAGGAACGCCGGCGGGCGCTGTTCGACGAGGTGGTGGCGCTCGGCGTCCAGAGCTGGATGACCGGCACCGACGCCGAACTCTTTGCGCCGCTCCGCGGCCGTGCGCAGATCCTGCGCGTGGCCGACGGGTCGATCGCGGCGACCTGAACCCTTTGCGAAAGCCAGGATCATGAGCGACAATGACTTCACGGCGGGCGCCGAGGAATACGGTGCCGATTCCATCAAGGTGCTGCGCGGCCTCGAGGCGGTCCGCAAGCGCCCGGGCATGTACATCGGCGACACCGACGACGGCACCGGCCTGCATCACATGGTCTACGAGATCGTCGACAACGCGATCGACGAGGCGCTGGCCGGCTACTGCGACCAGGTCGACGTCGTCCTGCACGGCGACGGCTCGGCCACGGTGCGCGACAACGGCCGCGGCGTGCCGACCGACATCCACAAGGAAGAAGGCATTTCGGCGGCCAACGTGATCTTCACGCAGCTCCATGCCGGCGGAAAGTTCGACCAGAATTCCTACAAGGTGTCGGGCGGGCTGCACGGCGTCGGCGCCGCGGTGGTAAATGCCCTGTCCGAGCATCTCGACCTGCGCATCTGGCGCAACGGCAAGGAACATTTCCTGCGCTTCCGGCACGGCGAGCCGGAAGGCGACCTGCAGGTCGTGGGCGATGCTCCCGACGGCAAGAAGGGCACCGAAGTCACCTTCCTGCCGTCGAAGGGAACCTTCACGAAGACCGAGTTCGATTTCGCCACGCTGGAACACCGGCTGCGCGAACTCGCGTTCCTGAACTCCGGGGTGAGAATCGTCCTGACCGACGAGCGCGCCGCCGAGCGGAAAATCTCGGAGCTGTTCTACGAGGGCGGCACCGAGGCCTTCGCCAAGTATCTCGACCGAAACAAGTCGGTGCTGCACGATCCGCCGGTATCGATCCGCGGCGAGAAGGACGGCATCACCGTCGAAGTCGCGATGCAGTGGAACGACAGCTATCACGAGACGATGCTGTGCTTCACCAACAACATCCCGCAGCGCGACGGCGGCACGCATCTGGCCGGCTTCCGCGGCGCGTTGACCCGCACGCTGAACAAGTATGCCGACGAGAGCGGCATCTCCAAGAAGGAGAAGGTCGGCCTCACCGGCGACGACATGCGCGAGGGCCTGACCTGCGTCCTGTCGGTCAAGGTCCCTGATCCCAAGTTCTCCTCGCAGACCAAGGACAAGCTGGTCTCCTCCGAAGTGCGCCCGGTGGTCGAATCGGTGGTGGGCGACAAGCTCAGCCAGTGGTTCGAGGAGCATCCGGCCGAAACCAAGAAGATCCTGACCAAGGTGGTCGAGGCGGCGGCGGCGCGCGAAGCCGCGCGCAAGGCCCGCGAGCTCACGCGGCGCAAAGGCGCTCTCGACGTCTCGTCCCTGCCCGGCAAGCTCGCCGACTGCCAGGAACGCGATCCGGCGCTCTCGGAACTCTTCATCGTCGAGGGCGATTCGGCCGGCGGCTCGGCCAAGCAGGGTCGCAACCGCGCCAACCAGGCGATCCTGCCGCTGCGCGGCAAGATCCTGAACGTCGAGCGGGCACGCTTCGACAAGATGCTGGGCTCGGCGGAAATCGGCACGCTGATCACGGCGCTGGGCACCGGCATCGGCCACGACGACTTCAACCTCGACAAGCTGCGCTATCACAAGATCATCATCATGACGGACGCCGATGTCGACGGCTCGCACATCCGTACGCTTCTGATGACGTTCTTCTATCGACAGATGCGCGACCTGATCGAGCGGGGCTACCTCTACATCGCCCAGCCGCCGCTGTTCAAAGCGGCCAAGGGCAAGTCGGCGATCTACCTCAAGGACGAGCGCGCCCTCGACGAT
>JAGNNA010000096.1 GCA_017990895.1 Reyranella sp. | reverse complement strand
CTGCTGGTAGATCGTGCCGAGATCCTTCACCAGCGACGCCTCGATGGCCGGCGACTTGCCGCCCTGCATCATGCCGGCGACGGCGGTCGACATCTGCCGCAGCGTCCACAGCCGTGCGATCAGTCGGCCGAGGATGGCGCTCGCACGCTTGGCCGGCTGGCGGCCGAGGACACGCACCAGTTCGCGCAGCACGTAGACGTTCTGCATGAATCGTTCGGGACCCGAGCGTTCGAAAGCCAGCTCACTCGTGACCTGCAGCCAGCCGTCGCCTTCGTTGCCGATCAGGCAGTCCTCGGGAATGAAGGCGTCCGAGAAGGTCACCTCGTTCCAGTCGTGCCGGCCGGCGAGATTGATGATGGGCCGAATGGTCACACCGGGGGTCTTCAGGTCGACCAAGAGCTGGCTCAGCCCCTTGTGGCGGTCGCCATGCTGCCCGGAGGTGCGCACCAGCGTGATGCAGTAGTGGTTGCGGTGCGCCCCCGAGGTCCAGACCTTGGTGCCGTTGACGCGGAAGCCGCCGGGCACCTGTTCGGCGCGGGTACGGACCGAGGCCAGGTCCGAGCCGGAGTCGGGCTCGCTCATGCCGATGCTGAAGTAACATTCGCCGCGTACGATGCGCGGCAAGATGGCCTGGCGCTGTTGTTCCGTGCCGAACTTCAGCAGCAGCGGTCCCGACTGGCGGTCGGCGACCCAATGCGAACCCGCAGGCGCGCTGTTTCCGAGAAGTTCCTCTGTGACGACGAGCCGGTCGAGGAACGAGCGCTCGGCGCCCCCATACTGCTTGGGCCAGGTGATGCCGAGCCAGCCCCTGGCGCCCAGCGCCTTGCTGAACTCGGGCGACGGCGTGTTCCAGCTCGCGAAGCGGTCTTCGGACCGGATCTTGGGCAGCGTCTCCTTGAGGAACGCGCGAACCTCCCCGCGCAGGGCCTCGGCCTCGGCGGGCAGGTGGAAGGGCGGGAATTCGAGCTTGGGAATGGACATCATCATCTCGACGGTTGGATGCCTCATCTCTGTCGGCTAATCCTGTGTCGCGCAACCCGTGAGTTTCGAGGGTCGAATGCCCCGCCGTCTGCCACGCCTGCCGCCGCTGTTGGCGGAATTCGACGATGACGAACGCGACGCCGTGCTGGCCGCGAACCGCGCCTTCTACAAGGCCTTCAACGACCGCGACGCGGCTGCCATGGACCGGATCTGGGCGCCCACGGGCTCGGTGATCTGCCTGCATCCAGGCCAGGCAGCCCTTCACGAGCGCGCGGAGATCATGGCCAGCTGGCGAGCCATCATGAAGCACCCCGAGGCACCGCGCGTGCGTTGCACCGAGGAATGGGTCGTCGGGGGACGGGGCCTCGCGCTCGTCATCTGCCGCGAGATCCTGCCCAACGGCCAGCTCATGGCGAGCAACCTCTATGTGCGCCTGGCCGACGGCTGGCACATGGCAAGCCATCATTCCGGGCCCGTTCCCCCGGTCGCGACCGAACGCGCGGCGCCAGGCGCTTCAGCGGTTCCGGCACGTGACCGTCGCAGGCTGCACTAGGGTCTTTCCGGGCGACATTGAATCGTGTCGAGCTGCCAAAAAAACTCACCTTGGGGTCTGCGCTGGGGGCGCGCCACTCCAGTGGCGCACCCCCAGCAAATGACGGCCCTCGTCGGCATGAGGGGTTTGGTTCAACTCGAAGCGAAAAGACCCTAGCGCGCGATCGGCCCGTCCGCGCGCAGCAGCGGCTTCAGCCGGGTGTAAGGGATGTCGACCGTATAGGGCCCGGCCGAGTAAGGGCCGACCTCGTACTGGTTGAAGTAGATCTGCAGCCTGTCGGCCTGCCAGCAGAAATGGTCGCTGCCGTTGACCGTCTTGGTCAACTTGGTGGGCTGCAGCGCGTCCTCGAAGCCGGGGTTCTCGACGAACTGCTTCTTGAGATCGGCGCCAACGATCGCGACCACTTCCCGCAGCCACGGCGAACCGGGCGCAAACACACCGTCCGGGGTGACGGTCTTGCCGGTGCGCAGATCGACCAGCGTGCAACTCGTGCTGCCATAGCCATGGGCGCCGCCGGTGAATGCCCAGAAGGTCAGCGCCACCGTGATGACGTTGGGATCGGGGCGGTAAAGCGCATAGCCCTGCTCGGCCTGCCATTCCTGCTCGCGGTCGAGGCCGGCATCGGCCGTCGGCGTCGTCTCCCGCGCAGCTTTCGCAGCCGCCTCGGCGAAGGAGCGATTGATCGCCGTGAAGTCGGCAGTCGTGCCGGCGAAGCGCGGATAGCGCAGGTCGATCGAATAACTCACCTTGCCAACCTTCCCGCTCCGCTCGATGGACTGGTCCTCGACGAAGGGATAGGGACCGACTGCCGAGGCCTTGAGGTCGGCGATGCGATCGGCATAGCGGGACTTGAGGCAGCGCCCGATGACGTCGGGATCGTCGTTCGGTACGCAGGCACGGTTGCGGCCGACGATCCATCGGACCTGGCTCTTCTCGAGGTTCTCCCTGGCCGGCCCGCTCAGCTTGGCCAACAGAGCGACGTAGAGGCCCGACAATTCGCGATCCGCTTTTGCCAGGGCGGCATCCTTGCAGATCGCCCGCTCTGCACCGTTCGATGCCTTCGCACAATCGAAGCTCGGACCGCTTTGCGCGAAAGCCGCAAGCGGGGAGAGCGCGAGCAGAGCCGCGACCGCAAATGCTCTCACAGCCACCTCCACTGCTTCAGGCGGCGCACCGCCTCCTCCATCTCCGCGGTCGACCCGGCGAAGGAGATGCGCAAGGTGCCGGCCCCCCGCGCGCGGTCGAAGTCCACGCCCGGCGTCGTCGCGACGCCGGCTTCGCGCAGCATGCGGCTGCAGAAGTCGCGGCTGTCGTTGGTGAGGTGCGAGACGTCGGCATAGATGTAGAAGGCGCCCTGTGCCGGCGTCAGCCGGTCGAGACCTGCCCTTGGCAGGCCTGCCATCAGCAGGTCGCGGTTGGTGCGGTAGCGCTTCACGTGGCCGTCGAGCTCGTCGCGACACTCGAAGGCGGCAAGCGCCGCGTGCTGGCTGAGCGTCGGCACCGAGATGAAGAAATTCTGTGTCAACCGCTCGATCGTCCGCACCATGTCGGGCGGCACGACCAGCCAGCCCACCCTCCATCCGGTCATCGAGAAGTACTTCGAGAAGCTGTTCACCACGATCGCCGTGTCGGAGACCTCGACCGCGGAGTGGGTTGCGCCCTCGTAGACGATACCGTGATAGATCTCGTCCGAAATCAGCCGCACGCCGTTGGCGTTGCACCAGTCGGCCAGCGCCTTCAGCTCCGCACGCGTCACCATTGTGCCGGTCGGATTCGAGGGACTCGCCAGGATCAGCCCGTCGAGAGGGCCGGCCTTCTCCAGAGCCGCAACCGTCGGCTGGAAGCGGTCTTCCGCCGAGGTCGGCAGGTCGACTGCCTCGAGATTGAGCGCCGCCAGGATGTTGCGGTAGGCGGGATAGCCCGGCGCCGCGAGCGCCACGCGATCACCGGCGTCGAAGCTGGCGAGAAAGGCCAGCGGAAAGCCGCCCGAAGAGCCCGTCGTGACGATGACCCGCTCCGGGGCGACCTCGGCGCCATAGGTTTCGCGGTAGTGCCGCGCGATACGCTCTCGCAGCGCCGGCATGCCGAGAGCGGCGACATATCCGATCCTGTCCGCGTCGAGCGCCGCATGTGCCGCTTCAAGCGCCCCCTTGGGGGCCGGCGTGCTCGGCTGTCCGACTTCGAGATGGATCACCGTCTCGCCCGCCGCTTCCTTTTCGGCCGCGGCGGCCATCACGTCCATGACGATGAACGGATCGACGCCGGCCGAGCGGCGCGAAAGCTTGCCCGACATGTCGACGTCTACTGGGCGATCGTCGAGAGGCCGGCACCGGCGGGATCGGCACCCGTGCGGCAGGTTTCGGCGCTGCCGCGCAACCCCGAGGGGCAGGCGATCGCGTTCACGAACCCACCCTGGGCCCGGCGATTTGCGAGAACGGTCGCCAGATTGCGACCGTTGTCGATCACCTCACGCGCCACATAGCCGACGGCCTGTGCGGCGGTCGGCCCGCCACCGCCCGCCCCCGCAAAGGTGAACTCGCCGTTGCCGGGATTGGCGATGATCATCGGACTGACCGACGCCGCCTCTGGATTGGGTGAGCCCAGCATGATGCCGCTGCCGGGGGCTACGACGCGGGCGCCGAAGAGCTGCCCCATCGAGAGTGCACAGGCAGCCGCGCCGCCCTTGCTGTCGACGGCGGCGAATCCTGCGAAGCCCCCGGAATCGACCGGGGAGCCACCGGCCGGCTGCTGCCCGTTCCAGCCCGCGAGGACCGACTGGCCCGCCGCCGGCGAAGGCGCGACATAGACGCGGCTGCGATAGTGACTGACCGAAACCGGAGCCGACGCGGTCGGCACCGCCGTACGCAATGTGTCGACGGACAGGTTGCCGCCAGCCTGCGAGATCTGTTCGGAGAAGGTGCGCGCGAGGGCACCCTGGAAGAATTCCGCCCCGCCGCGCTGACGAATGCCGCCCAGCACGGTTGCGAGGTCAGGCTGGGTGAGTAGCGCGCCCTCCGAGACGTTGCCGAAGATTCGCCGCGCCTCTGCGTCCGCACCCAGCAGAGCACCGCCCGCCTGCAGATCGCGCGCCAGTGCGCGTGATACCTGGAATCCGAAACGCGCCAGGCGCTCGGCCGGCGACACCGTCTGCTCCCAGCGCAACTGGCCGTGCCGGACATGCATCAGGGTGATGGCACGCACCCCCATCGGCACGGAGAAGGGTGTACCTCTTACCGCCCCGGGGGCCGCCAGGGGCGGAAACACGAAGGCTTCGGATTTCTTCGTCTTGTCGTTGTGGACGACGCAGGCACCCGATGCACCGAGAGACGCCGCCGACGGCAGCGTCACAGAGAGTACAAAGTACATGGCAACGGCGGCGTCGGTGGCGTTACCGCCTGCTTCCAGGATTTCGCGCCCGACCTCGGCGGCCCGGCCCTCCTCGGCCGTGGTGGCCGCAAAGCTGCTGCCCCTGGTGACCTTCGACAGGCCCCTTCTGTTATCCGCCAGGTTGGCGGGATTGGCGGCGTTCTCGGCGCGATCCCGCGCGCGGTCCGTCTCACTAAAGCCACAACCCGCCAGCAAGAAAACGCCGATCAGGGCCGCGTTGCGCAATTGACGCGGTCGCCGCCTGTTTCTAGCCTGCCTGAGCCCCGTGCCGACCTTGTTCAAACGCATCACCACCCTCTTCTGTCTGACGCTCTTCGCGCTGGCACCGTTTCGTGCCGCGACGGCTCAACAAGGTCAACGCCTCAATCTGATCCGCGACGCCGAGATCGAGAGCACGATCCGCACCTTCACGATCCCGATCTGGAAGGCGGCCGGCCTGGACCCCAATGGCGTCGAGATCATGCTCGTCCAGGATGGCTCGCTCAACGCCTTCGTCGCCGGCGGCCAGCGCATCTTCATCAACACCGGCCTGATCATGCGGACCGAACGTCCGAATCAGTTGATCGGCGTCATGGCCCATGAGAGCGGGCACATCGCTGGCGGGCACCTCGCCCGCATGCAGGAGGAGCTGCGCAGCCTGTCGACCCTGCAGATTCTCGAGACGATCCTGGCGGGCGGCGCCATGGCGGGTGGCGCCGTGGGTGGTGCCGGAGCGGGCGGCAGCGGCGGCGGTCATGGCGGCGGCACCGGCCGTCCTATGGCGCCGGGGTCGCTGATGTCGTTCCTCAAGTACACGCAGACGCAGGAAAGCGCGGCCGACCAGGCAGCGATCACCTACCTGCAGCGCACCGGCCAGTCGCCCAAGGGCACGGTCGAATTCCTGCGGTATCTGCAGCGCGAGGAGAAGCTCGCGATCAATCGCCGCGACCCCTATCTGACCACCCACCCGCTGACCCCGGAACGCATTTCCGCCTTCGAGCAGGCCGCAGCGAACTCGCCCTACGCAAACACGCCCGACTCGCCGCAGTTCCTGATGCTGCACCAGCGCATGGTGGCGAAGCTCTACGGATTCGTTGCCCCCGATATGGCCCTGCAGCGCTACACCGAGGCGGACCGGTCGCTGCCGGCCCGCTACGCCCGCGCCATCGCCCTCTATCGCAAGGGCGCGCTCGGTTCGGCGCTGCTCACGATAGACGGGTTGCTGAAGGAGCATCCCAACGACCCGTACTTCCATGAAGTGCGCGCCCAGATGCTCTACGAGAACGGCCGTGCCGCCGAATCCATCCCGTCCTATCGCCGGGCCGTGCAACTCGCACCGGCGGCTGCGATCCTGAAGATCGATCTCGCGCGCGCCCTGCTCGACGTCAACAACCCCGACAATACCCGCGAGGCGATGCGTAACCTGGATCTGGCCTCGCAGCAGGAGTCGGGTAGCTTCGAATTGTGGCGTCTTATGGCGGCGGGCTACTCCAGCCTCGGCAATCAGGGTATGACGTCCCTCGCCCGGGCCGAAATGGCGGCGCTCCGCGGCCAGCGTTCCGAAGCCCAGGCCCATGCAGAGGCAGCCGCGCGTCAACTCCCTGCCGGAACGCCGGCCTGGCAGCGGGCGCAGGATCTCAAAGCCTACATCAACACCCGGCCCCGCAAGTAGCCGGCTCTGGAGAACATACAGAATGCGTTCCGTTCTATTGGCACTCACGCTTGGTCTGATCATCGTCGGCGCCGTGGCCGCGACCCGCACGCTGCCCCGCGTAGCAGGCGCCCCGGCTACGTCTGACGCCCCGGCGGCTG
Source organism: Reyranella sp. (assembly GCA_017990895.1). Taxonomy (GTDB): domain Bacteria; phylum Pseudomonadota; class Alphaproteobacteria; order Reyranellales; family Reyranellaceae; genus Reyranella. The sequence continues at coordinate 8,105 of JAGNNA010000096.1, read as the reverse complement.
CCGCCTCCAGCCCAGTCCCCGCGGATCTCGGCAAGAGCATCCGCGCCTATCTGATGGCCAATCCGGAAGTCCTGGTCGAGGCCATGCAGGAGCTCGAGCGCAAGCAGGACACCCAGCGCGACGCCGTGGCCGTGAAGGCGATCGGCCAGAACGACGCCGAACTGTTCCGTGACGCCGACAGCCCCACCGGCGGCAATCCCGCGGGAGACGTCACGATCGTCGAGTTCAACGACTACCAGTGCCCCTACTGCAAGCGCGCCCACCAGGCGGTAAAGTCGGTCACCGGCGCCGACGGCAAGGTGAAGATCATCTACAAGGACCTGCCGATCCTCGGCGAGCCGTCGCGGATCGCCGCGCTCGCCGCGCTCGCCTCGATCAAGCAGGGCAAGCACCAAGCGCTGCACAATGCACTGATGGAGTTCAACGGCAAGCTCGACCGCGAGAAGATCCTGCAGATCGCCGCGTCGGTCGGCATCGACGTCGCCCAGCTCGAAAAGGACATGGAAGACCCCAGGCTGAAGCAGATCATCGACCGCAACATGGCGCTTGCGGCCGCGCTCGGCGTGCGCGGCACGCCGGCGTTCGTCATCGGCAAGCAGTTCGTGCCGGGTGCGGTCGACGCCGACTCGCTGAAGGCGTTGATCGCCGACGCCCGCAAGAGCTAGCGAGACACCGTCGCGGTCAGGCCGAGTGCGTTCACGAGGTCGGCGCCCGGCTTCAGCAGGTAGTCGAGCTTTTCCAGCCCCAACGCCGGTTGCGGCGCGGCGTCGAGGATCAGCGTTCCGCCCTGCTCGACGAATCGGGCGACGGCATCGAGCACCTTCGACATATCCTGGGTGATCAGCACGCCGGGAGGCTGGTAGCGCCGGATCTCGGTCGCCAAGGCCGCACGTTCGGCCGCCACCGGCTGGCCACTGAGCCGCGCCTTCGCCTGGAGGCTGCGCTGAAGCAGACTCTTGTCGACCACCATCAGCCTGGCTGAGGCCAGCGCCGCCTTGGTGCCCAGCAGGCCAAAGGGGTCGGCCTCGTCGATCGACCGCCAAAACTCATCGTCGGTGTCGATGAGCCGTGCGGCCAAAGTGATTTCGATCAGGTCGGGACCGGTTAGTCTGCAATCCTCGACCTTGAGCGTGTGGCGGGCGCGATCCTCGACGGTGCTGCAGTCGAAGCCGAGCCGCACCTCCTTCAGGTTCATCGACTGCAGGACCATGCGCATGCCCAGCGCCTCGACGCTGCGCAGCGAGGGCGCCAGCACGAAATTCTCGACGCGCAGGCGGGAGCGACCGATGTCGCCGCTCTCCCGCCGCGTCTCGGTCGAGACGCTGCCTAACGACAGGCCGTAGCGTGTCATGAGATCGCCGCCGAACCCGGACATGCGCCCCTCGGCCACGGGAACGCGCCCGATCGGCATTCCCGGCTCCCAGTCGAGCGACGAGGCCGAGGCAATGGGCCGGCGCAAGTCGATGCCGCGCGCCGCGGTCTCTGCAACGGTGACTCCCGCCATCCGCGCGCCTGACGGCTTGAGCTGCCAGTCCTTCATTTCGAGCGAGTCGATCAGTCCCCGCACGTATCCCGTCACGGTGAGCCGACCCACACTCTGGGTCATCACTTCCAGGGACGTATAGGAGAAGCCGCTCTGCTCCAGCCGGTCCACCGACAGCGCCCCCAGCAGACGGGCCATCATCACTTCGTTGCGGAACGCTCCCTCATACGTGGAGTCGTAGCGCGGGAGGTCGATATTGATGGCGGTCAACTCGCCGATCGTCCAGGAATTGCCGGCATCGGGCTGGGCCAACCGGAAATTGCGCAAGTGGAGTCGCGCCACATGAAGAGGATCGCCCCAGCTCAGGCCGCTGAACGGGAGGCGGCCCTTCAGCAGTTCATCCAGCGGCCAGGCCAGTCCGGACGCCCGCCACTCTTCGACCTTCAGTTCGCCATTCGGCCCCCCCGCGACGTTGCGCAATGCAATGCTGCGGTCGAGCAGCCCGACCGTAACCGCCTCGACCTCCACACCATTCTGCGCGAAACCCGCCTTGAGACGAGAAGCCGCGAAGCTCTCGGCAAACGGGATTGCCGCGACGCCGATCCCGATCAGGGCCAGGACGGCGCCGAGAGCAACGACAGATTTTCTCACGGTTCTGCATCCGGCTGCTTCGCAGGCTGGGCCGCGTCGAAGGCGGGAAGCTTCATGCACGCGACGTAAATGCGCTGGATCGTCGGATAGCGCTTCATGTCCACCTTGAAGCGCGTTGCGTTGAAGACCTGAGGCACCAGGCACATGTCGGCCATCGTGGGCGAATCGCCGTGGCTGAAGGCCCCCTGGCGGGCACCGTGCGTGAGCATCGCCTCATAGGCGTCGAACCCGGTTTCGATCCAGTGGCGCGACCAAGTGAAAGCGCTCTCCTCCGTCTGGCCGAACTTCTGGCGCAGGTAGGCCATGACCCGCAAATTCTGGATCGGGTGAATGTCCGCACTCACGATCAGCGACAGCGCCCGCACATGGGCGCGGCCGACCGGATCGCGGGGCAGCAGCGGCGGCTCGGGATGGGTTTCCTCGAGATATTCCATGATCGCCAGCGACTGGGTCAGGACGGCCCCATCGTCGAGGACGAGCGACGGAACCAGCTTCTGCGGGTTGAGGGCGGTGTAGTCCGTCGAAAACTGCTCGCCCTTGCGCAGATGCCGCGACGCGTGCTCGACCGCAATGCCTTTGAAGTTCAGGGCAATGCGCACGCGAAACGCCGCCGAGGATCTGAAATAGCCGATGAGCTTCATGACCGCCTCCGCGGTCACTGTAGCACGCCTCAGCCGGGCGGCGTGTAGCGCACGACCTTCTGGTCGATCGCCCCGAAGATCGACTTGCCCGAACGGTCGAACATCTCGATGCGGATGTGATCGCCGAAACTCATGAACGGCGTCACGGGCTTGCCGCCCTCGATCGTCTCGCGAACGCGCCGCTCGGCGATGCAGGAGCAGCCCACGGCTGCGTCTCGGTTCGCCACCGTGCCAGAGCCGACGATGGTCCCCGCCTCGAGGTGCCGGGTGCGCGCGGCGTGCGCGATCAGCTGGCCGAAGTCGAACGTGAGGTCCGTCGCGGCGTTCGGATGGCCGAATTCCTTGCCGTTAAGCGTCGAGATCAGCGGCCGGTCGAGCCGCGCCCCGTTCCAGTCGTCGCCGAGTTCGTCCGGCGTCACGGCCACGGGGGCGAAGGCCGTCGCGGGCTTGCCATGGAAGAAGCCGAAGCCCTTGGCCAGCTCGCCCACGATCACGTTGCGCAGCGATACATCGTTCAGGATGGTCACCAGCTTGATGTGCTTTCGCGCGGCTTCCTGTGAAATGCCCATCGGCACGTCGTCCACGATCACGCCGATCTCGCCCTCGAAATCGATGCCCCAGGCCTCGTCGGCCATTTCGATCTCGTCGTTGGGACCGATGAAGGAATCCGAGCCGCCCTGGTACATCAGCGGATCGGTCCAGAAGGACGGCGGCATTTCCACGCCGCGTGCCTTGCGCACCAGCTCGACGTGCACGACGTAGGCCGAGCCGTCGGCCCACTGATAGGCGCGCGGCAGCGGCGCCGCCAGCGCCGTCGTGTCGAGTTCGAACGAGCCGACCGCCTTGTCGTCCTCGAGCTGCTCGGCCAGCGCCCGCAACCTGGGCGCAATCGTCGCCCAGTCATCGAACGCCTTCTGCATCGTCGGCGCGACAGTGGTCGCCCTGACGCCACGCGTCACGTCGCGGTTGACCACGATCAGCGTGCCGTCGCGGCCGCCTTCCTTGAGCGATCCCAGTTTCATTGTGGCGTCTTCCCTATTCCGCAGCCTGTTTCATGTCCGGCGGCCGCCAGGACTTCACATATCCCTCGAATTCGACGCCGGCCGGCATCGCCGCCACATCGATCGCATCGCGCGTGTCGATCATCACCGCGACCTCGTCGGTCTCCATCCTGCCGCCCTTGGTGGCCGCATTGAACGCCTTGGGATGCGGCCCGTGCGTGAAGCCCGTGGGATGCACCGTCATCATGCCGGGATGGATGTTGTCGCGGCTGAAGAAGCTGCCCTTGTGATAGAAGATCACTTCCTCAAAATCGTCGTTGTTGTGGAAGAACGGCAGGCGCAGCGCCTCCGGATCGCTCTCGAACGGCCTCGGAACGAAGGTGCAGACGACGAACCGGCCGGTCGCCCAGGTCGTGTGCGCCGAGGGCGGCAGATGCGCGCGATGGCTCATCAGCGGCCGCAGGTCGCGCCAGTTGATGCGCACGACGCTGAGATCGCCGTGCCAACCGACCGCATCGAGCGGGTTGAACGGGAAGGTCACAGTCGACAGCGCGTTGCGCCGCTTCACCGAGACCTTCCAGGTACGTTCGTCCTGCTGGGCGCGGAAGGCCTCGTCGATACATGGCGTGTCGAGCATCGCCGGATCGAAGATCGCGTGCCGGCCGACCAGCCCCTTCTCCGGCAGGGTGAAATGATCATTCGTCGCCTCGATCATCAGCGATACGGTGGGCTTGACGGGCTCGAGGCGCCACATCGTGCCGCGCGGGATGACGAGATAGTCGCCCTCGGCATAGTCGAGATGCCCGTAGTCGCAGAAAAGAGCGCCGTTGCCCTCGTGGATGAAAAGGAGCTGATCGCCGTCGCTGTTGCGGGCCAGCTCCCGCATCGCCTCCTCCAGCCGCCAGTAGCGCATCTGCATGTGGCTGTTGTCCATGACGAGCTCGGCCTCCCAGGGATTGGTCCGGGCGGTCGCCAGCTTGTTTAGATCGAGCGCACGCGGGCGGATCGGGCCGTCGAACTCGACCCAGTCCGTCGGCTTGTGCCGGTGGTGGAACTGAGCAGAGGGGCCGAAGAAACCCTCCTTGCTGATCTCGCGCTCGTAGGTCCCCTCGGGCAGACGCACATGAGCCTGGCGCGAGGCAATGCCCTCGACCTGCCGCAGCGGGATCCAGTTCCTGGCCATGGTTTCCTCCGTTGTTTGTTTGCTACGCCTTGAGTACGCCGCGGCGGATCTGGTCGAGTTCGATCGATTCGAATAGCGCGCGGAAATTGCCCTCGCCGAAGCCTTCGTTGCCGCGGCGCTGGATGATCTCGAAGAAGATCGGACCAATCACGGTCTGGGTGAATATCTGCAACAGCAGCCCGCCGCCCTTGGTCGGTGCGCCGTCGATCAGAATGCGGTCGGCGGCCATCCGCTGGAGGTCTTCACCATGGCCCGGCAACCTTGCATCGACCTGCTCGTAGTAGGTGTCGGGCACATCCTGGAATGGCACGCCCCTGGTCTTCAGCGTTTCGACCGTCTCGTAGATATCGCCGGTGCCCAACGCAATGTGCTGGATGCCCTCCCCATGATAGGCGGACAGGTATTCCTGGATCTGGCTCTTGTCGTCGGAGCTTTCGTTGATCGGGATACGGATCTTGCCGCACGGGCTGGTCATCGCCTTGGACTTGAGGCCGGTGAGCTTGCCCTCGATGTCGAAGTAGCGGATCTCGCGGAAATTGAAGAGCCGCTCGTAGAAGTCGGCCCATTCGGCCATGCGGCCGCGATGCACGTTGTGGGTCAGGTGGTCGATATAGGTGAGGCCGACACCCTTGGGGTTGCGGTCGACGCCCGGCAGATACTCGAAGTCGACGTCGTAGATCGAGCCGCGCTCGCCGTAACGGTCCACGAGATAGAGCAGCGAATCGCCGATACCCTTGATGGCCGGGATGTTGAGCTCCATGGGCCCGACCTTGCCTTCGACGCCCCAAGCGCCCAGCGACAGCGCACGCTTGTAGGCGGCGCCGGCGTTCCTCACCCGAAATGCGATGGCGCAAACGCTCGGCCCGTGCACACGTGCGAATCCCTGGGCAAAGCTCTCCTTCTCCGCGTTGACGACGAAGTTCACGTCGCCCTGGCGGTAGAGCGCGACATCCTTGGAGCGATGCTTCGCCACCTTGGTGAAGCCCATGCTCTCGAACAGGGCGCCCAGCGCCGCGGGATCGGGGGCCGCGTATTCGACGAACTCGAACCCGTCCGTACCCATCGGATTGATTTCGTCGGTCTCCAGGATCCTGGCTTCGCTGGCACTTGCCATGTTTGACCTCCCGGCTGGATTGGTTTCAAATGTAACTATTATGTCGACCGATAGGCAAGCCCTCGACCTGGAGAAATTCCTGCCCTACCGCCTGTCCGTCCTGGCCCAACTGGTCAGCGAATCGCTGCACGATTTATATGCCGGCCCCCATGGCCTCAGCGTTACGCAATGGCGGGTGATGGCGGCGCTGGGGCGGTTCGCACCCCTCACCGCCTCCGAGGTGGGGCAGCGCATCGTCATGGACAAGGTGGCGGTCAGCCGGGCCGTAGCGAGCCTGATGAAGCGCGGCCTGGTCGAACGGTCTGCCGATCTCGACGACCGGCGGCGGGCCTCCCTGCATCTCACCCGCCATGGCCGCGCGATCCATGCGGAAATCGTGCCACTGGCCCTGAAATACGAGGCCGATCTCTACCAGGCCCTGTCCACGGAGGAGCGCCAGACCCTCAACGGCTTGTGTGACCGCCTGTTGGCCCATGCCAAGCTGTTGAGAAACCACCCCTGAGGGCGCCTTGTGGCCCCGACTCCCCATGCTATAACGCCCGCCTCTTGTGATTCTGGGAGGCAGGATTGGCTAAGGCCGCCCAGCGCCCACCGGTGAAGCCGGTGCTGGTGCTCAACGGGCCCAATCTGAACATGCTGGGCAAGCGTCAGCCGGAGATCTACGGCCGCGAGACGCTGGCGGACGTCGAGGCGGCGTGCCGCGCCGAAGCGGTGCGCCTGGGCCTCGGCGTCGAGTTCGCCCAGAGCAACCACGAGGGCGTGCTGGTCGACCATATCCAGGCGGCCCGCGAGGGTAACTCCGGCATTATCATCAATGCGGGAGCCTACACCCATACGTCCGTGGCCCTGCTCGACGCGCTCAATGCCGCCGAGCTGCCGGCCGTGGAAGTCCATCTTTCCAACATCTACAAGCGTGAGAGATTCCGCCATCATTCGTACATCAGCCCGGCCGCGGTCGGGGTGATCGCGGGCCTCGGCTCTCAAGGCTATCTCCTTGCCCTGCAGGCGCTGGCGCGCCTGCTGGCACGCTGACCAACATTCGGGAGCGTTTCTCCATGGCAAAGTTCGAGCTGGACACGGAGTTCGTCCGCAAGCTGGCGATGATCCTCGACGAAACCAAACTCGGCGAGATCGAGCTTGCGGATGGCGAGCGGCGTATTCGCGTCGCCCGACCGACCGCCCCCGTTGCACAGGCCGCACCGGTCGTGATGGCGGCAGCACCTACGACCGCCGCGGCACCGGTTGCCGCAACCGGCGCGGCGCCGGCCGCGGCGGGCGACCTCTCCAAGCATCCCGGTGTCGTGAAGTCGCCGATGGTGGGGACCGCCTATCTGGCGCCAGAGCCCGGCAAGCCGAATTTCGTCTCCGTGGGCGACAAGGTGAATGCCGGCCAGACGTTGCTGATCATCGAGGCGATGAAGACATTCAATCCGATCAAGGCGCCCAAGGCCGGGACCGTCATGCAGGTCCTGATCGAGAACGCCCGGCCGGTGGAGTTCGGCGAGCCGCTGATGATCGTCGAGTGAAGGCCTCGCCGCCGATGTTCGACAAGGTCCTGATCGCCAATCGAGGCGAGATCGCACTCCGCATCCATCGCGCCTGCCGCGAGATGGGCATCCAGACGGTTGCAGTCCATTCGACCGCTGACAGCGACGCGATGCATGTACGGCTGGCCGATGAATCGGTCTGCATCGGACCGCCGCCGGCTCGCGAAAGCTACCTCAACATTCCCGCGATCCTGTCGGCCGCCACCATAGCCGGCGCCGATGCCATCCATCCCGGCTACGGCTTCCTGTCGGAGAATGCCCGCTTCGCCGAAGCGGTCGAGGCGCACGGCTTCACCTTCATCGGCCCGACGGCGCAGCACATCTCCATGATGGGCGACAAGATCGTGGCCAAGCAGACAGCCAAGGAACTCGGCCTGCCGCTGGTCCCCGGCTCGCCCGGCCCGGTCGACTCGATCGACGAGGTGGTGGAACTCGGCGCCAAGATCGGCTGGCCGGTCCTCATCAAGGCGGTCGCTGGGGGTGGC
>JAGNNA010000428.1 GCA_017990895.1 Reyranella sp. | reverse complement strand
ACGCCTAGCAGGGAGCGAACCTGAAGACCGTCGCTGCCATGGCCCGGAAAGCCGCCGATGCGGTGGTCTCACTCGGTATTTCACTATCCTCCTGCACGCTTCCGGGCGTCGGCCGCGAAGACCGTGTTCCGGACGGCAAGGCCGAACTCGGCCTCGGCCTCCATGGCGAACCGGGCGTCGACCTGGTGAATTTCGAAGGCGCACGCCAGGCGGCACGCGTGCTCGTCGACCGCCTCTTCGCTGCGGCAAGGCCGGCGCGTTCCTATGCCCTTCTGGTCAACAACCTCGGTTCCACCACGGCGCTGGAGATGAACCTGCTCACCAACGAGGTGCTGGCGAGCAAGCGTGGGACGAAAATCAAACTCGTGCTCGGGCCTGCCACGCTGGTGTCCTCCCTCGACATGCATGGCTTCTCTCTCAGCCTTCTGCCGCTCACGTCCGAATTCGAGAAGGCACTGCTTTCACCGGCCAGCCCGATGGTCTGGCCGAAAATCCGCAGCCACATGAAACCAAGGCTCGTGAAGCTGCCGCGCGAGCTGAAGAGAAAGTCCGTCAGGGCAAGCCGGAACCCGACGTTGAGCGCGCTGGTGAGCCGGGCCTGCGAGGTGCTCATTGCCGCCGAGGGAAGGCTCAACGCGCTCGACGCGCGGGTGGGCGATGGAGATACCGGGTCAACCGTCGCCACCGCCGCCCGCCAGCTGCAGGCGGCGCTGCCGCTGATGCCGCTCGGCAGGCTCGACCGCTTCTTCGCGGCGACGAGCGAGGCGCTCTCCCGCTCCATGGGAGGATCCTCGGGCGTTCTGCTGGCCATCTTCTTTGCAGCCGCAAGCCAGTCCGCATCGGATGGTGCGGATTGGCAGGACTCTCTGTCGGCCGGGCTTGCGTCGATGATGGCCCATGGTGGCGCCAAGCCCGGGGACCGCACCATGATCGATGCCATGGCCCCAGCCCTCGCTGCCCTGCCGAAGGGGTTGGGCGAAGCCGCGAAGGCCGCGCGCGCCGGCGCCGACTCCACCGCCCGAATGCCGTCGGCCCGCGCCGGCCGATCGAGCTATGTACCGGCTTCGCACCTCAAGGGCGTTCCCGATCCGGGCGCGGAGGCCGTCGCCCTGTTGCTGGAAGGTCTGGCGGAAGGTTGAGTGCCGTTGCCAGCCCGTGCCCTTATCCACAGCCTGCGTCGAGTTGCGACGCCCGGGACCGGGGCATCCAGTATCTTGCGCTTCCCTCCCTGCGGTAGCCCTCCGAACGAATAATGACGAACATTCTTTCCCTCCGGCCCGGTGACCGTCTCCCCGACTTCGTGCTGCCGGGACTCGACGGCAAGCTCCGGAAGTTCGTCTGGTCGTTCAATGGCGACCCGGTCGCCCTGCTCGCCGCGACGGACCTGTCGACCCTGGATGCCGCCCAGTTCGCTGCCCTGCGCGAAGCCTGCACCGCGGCCTCGACGAAGCTCGTCGTCATCGTCGGCAACACCGTCGCGGCGTCCGCTCCTGTCTGGAAGAAGCTCGGCGCCTCGTCCGAGGAGCCGCTGCTGCTCTGCGACGACAAGGGACAGTTCCTGCCGGCCCTGCTCGCCCAGGCCGGTGCAGTCTCGTTCGGCCAGGGCATGGGCCTGCGCCAGCGCGTGATCGTGCTCGATCCGAATCAACGGGTTGCGACCACCTTCGACACGCGCGCCTTGCTGGCGGCCGCCGAGACGATCAAGGGCATCGCCGACTCCGTGCGCGCCGACGGCGGCGCGGACCTCCGCCTGACCACGGCGATGGCGCCTGTTCTGGTCCTGCCGCGCGTCTTCGAGCCCGAATTCTGCACCCAGCTCATCCGGCTCTGGGGCAAGGGCGACCACAAGGATTCGGGTGTCTCGAGCCGCTACGGCAATGTCGACATGTCGACCCTCAAACGGACCGAAGACTACATGATCGTCGAGCCGATGATGCTGAAGGCGGTGTCAGACCGGCTGGCCTATCGGATCGGTCCCGAACTCACCAAGGTCTTCGCCTTCGATCGCGAGTTCACCTTCGACGCCCATGTCGTGCTGTCCTACAGCGCCGAAGGCCAGCACTTCTTCGCCGCGCATCGCGACAATGGGGCGCCCGCGACCGCCGATCGCGCCTTTGCCGTGTCGCTGAACCTCAATGACGATTTCGAGGGCGGGGAGCTGGTCTTTCCGGAATATGCAGCCGTGAGAGTCAGCCCGCCCGCGGGCGCGGCCGCCGTCTTCTCCTGCTCGCTGCTGCATGCGGTCGGTCCGGTGACCCGGGGCCGCCGCTATGCTCTCACGACTTTCTTTCGCCAGAAACGCTGACGTCAGGCAGCCGTCGCCGGAATCCAGCTCTTCTTCTCGCCGGCGTAACAGGCGCCGGGGTTGCCGTGTACCGTCGTGCGCCACATCAACCGGCCTTCGCGATCGCCATCGAACCAGGTCGCGGCATGGACGAGGCAGCGATTGTCCCAGATCAGGAGATCGCCCTCCGTCCATTCATGCGCGTAGCAGAAGCGACGCTCCGTATAGTGCGCCATGATCTCATCGAGCAGCCTCGCCCCTGCCCCATGCGGTCCCGGCTCCATGCCGACGAACGGCCCCTCGAACCAGTCCATCTGGCCCCATTCGCAGAGGAAGAGCGACTTCTCGCCGCTCACCGGATGGGTGCGCACGACCGGTTGCGGCTGTGAACGCTCGTGCGGTGCGAACGCACGCGGCGTGCGCCCGGCCAGCGCCGCCTCGCGAGAGCGGCCGCTGCCCGGCTGGGCATGCAGGCCCACCAGGGTCTCGACCTTCGCCTTCAGCGCCGGTGGCAGGGCTTCGTAGGCGAGGATGCCGTTGGCGAACAGGGTCTGGCCGGTGTCGCGCCGTGCCGGGGTCACGGCATAGAATAGCGAGATGTCGGGCGGCGGACGGCGATAGCTCTGGTCGGTGTGCCAACCCTTGCGGTGCGGATACTGGGTGGGGATCAGACCGTCCGCAGCCAGCGGCGGCTCGGGCCGCCTGGGCGGCGCCTTGGAGACCGGCGGCATGTTGGAAACGAGCAGGATCTCGGGCACGGCGACATGCACCGACTTCAGGTCGGTGAGCGTGTGGCGATAGTCCTCGACCTCCGGCCCGAAGACGCGGCTGAGGCGAATGAGCAGATCGGGATCGTCGGAGATGCCGTTCATGCCCTGGACCAGGAGCAGGCCCCTGGCCTCTGCCAGCGCCGCCGGCAGAGCGTTCGGATCGCGCTCGGCCGCCGCCACGATCGCCGCGGCATCGCCTTCGAGGCGAAGCGTCGCGCCGAAGGAGGCGCCGGGCAGCGGCGCCTCGCGCGTGATGTTCATGCTCGTTGCCCCGCGTAAGGATCGTTGACGCCGTCGAGCGGCCAGATCGGCCGCCGCAGCTTGGTGAACTTCAGCCGCGAGATGTCGGGTGAGCAGATGCCGCCGGAATCCACGAGCACGACCTCGCGGGCGATCGGCGCATAGGCCGCCCGGAAGTGCTGCACGCTCTTCACCACCACCACGCTCTTGCTGCGCGGGTCGATGCCCTGGCTCAGGAAGACCTGCAGGTCGATGGTCTGGATGCGGTTCGAGATGGTCACCACGTCGATGCCGCCGATGCGCAGCACCGCGGTCGGTCCCATCGAGGTCTCGACGCCGGCATTCATCGGCCCGTCGTTCTTGAACGAACCATCGGACAGCATCTTCACGATCGCCCTGGCCTTCACCGGCACGCCCATCGTGGGATCGGTATGACCGCCCAGCTCGACGTCGATCTCCGCCCCGACACCGGCCTTGATGGCCTGCTGCACGGTGCCGGGATCGTAGATCGTACCGAAAGCCACGTTCTCGACCTTGGCGTCGATCAGTGCCTGCAGCACCGGTGTGGTGTCGTTGTAGCCGCCGCCGCCCGGATTGTCGGTGCCGTCGGCCACGACCAGCGGTCCCTCCTTGCCGGCACCGGCCTTGGCGGCGGCGATGGCTTCGGCGATCGG
>JAGNNA010000427.1 GCA_017990895.1 Reyranella sp. | reverse complement strand
CTCGATCGGATCGGGCGTCGAAAGGATCGCGTCCATTGCCTCGACGCTCTTCTGCCCGATGTGACGCAGCATGGCGATGTAGAGCTGTTCCTTGTCGCCGAAGGCCGCGTAGAGGCTGGGCCGGTTGAGGCCGGCGGCGGCGCAGAGCTCGTCGAGCGACGCGGCGGCGAAGCCCTTCGCGAGGAATACGTCGCGCACGCGCTCCAATACCTCGCTGGTAATGAATCCACGCGGACGGCCGCGTGGGCGCGCCTCTTTTTCTATTTTTGTACCGTTTCGCATATTTATCCTTGACGGACGCCGCCACCCGTATTTCTGTACCACTCAGTACATAAATGCGAAAGCAACCCACCATGAGCCATTTGAGCCATTTGAGCCATTTACGCCGTGACCTGTTCCCGGTCGACCCCTTGAGCGAGGACCCGACCTTCGAATCCGTCTCTGTGCCACGCCTTCCGCCGCACCGCCGGCTCCTCGCGAAGCTGCGCTTGTGGCGCGAGCGCGCGCGAACGAGAGAGGCGCTCGCCGAGGTCGATGTGCGAAGCCTGCGCGACGCGGGCATCGCGCCCACCCAGGCTGCCTTTGAAGCCAGCCAGCCTTTTTGGCGCCGGCCCGGATCCCTTCGCTGACCCTTCAACCATGGAGACTGAGATGGAACTGTTCGCTTCGCCGATGGCCTGCTCGCTGGCCTCGCATATCGCCGTGATCGAGGCCGGCCTGCCGGTCAAAGTCCGCTTCGTCGAGAACAAGAAGACCGACGATGGCGGAGACTTCCTCGCCGTGTCGCCCTACGGCTATGTGCCGGCCCTAAAGCTCGATGACGGCCGGATCCTGAACGAGGGCGCCTCGGTTCTGCAGTATCTGGCCGACCGCAAGCCGGAAGCCGGTCTCGCCCCGGCCTGGGGCAGCGACGAGCGTTACCAGTTGATCGACACGCTGCACTATTTCGGCACCGAAGTGCACAAGCGGGTCTTCTACAACATCTTCTCGACCACGGTGCCGGCCGCGGCCAAGACGGCCGCGATGGCGGATCTCGAACCGACCCTCGCCGCGATCGCCCGGCGCCTCGGCGATCGAGAGACGCTGGTCGGCGACCGCTTCACCGTGGCCGATGCCTATCTGCTGACCCTGCTCAATTGGGCCGTGTTCCTGAAGGCCGACCTCGCGAAGTGGCCGGCCCTGCAAGCGTATCATCGCAAGCACCTGCAACGCCCGTCGGTCGCCCGTGCAATGGGAGTCGAGATGGAAGAGCGCAAGCGCCGGACAGCTTGATCGACGAGGAGCCGGGCGGCCCCGGCCGCCCGCTTCACGGCTGCCCGTCTAGATGCGATTAGTAATTGATTGCATCTATGGTAGATGTCCCGTTCCGGAGGACATCAACCCATGCGCATCGTCATCGCCGCCCTTCTTTGGCTCTCGTTCACCGGCGTGGCAGCGGCCCACGCGCTCTGGCTCGAGCCGGACGAGGCCGGCTACCAACTCTATTTCGGCGAGTTCGGTGGCAATCTGCGGGAGGGCTCGCCTGGCCTTCTGGACCGGTTCGAGCCGTTGCCGGCGGCCAAGGCGTTCGGTGCTGCCGGGGACACGTCGCTGAAGGTCGAGAAGAAGCCGACTTCTTTCCAGTTCGTGGGCGCGCCGGACGCAACAGGCAGCGTGGTGGCCGAGCAGGCCAAGGTCACCGAGCGCAAGCAGAACGACAAGGTGACCCGGACGCTGGGCCGGTACTCGGCGCGCTACGTCGCCGACTTCAGCGAGCGCAAGCCGCTGATCCCGCTCGACATCGTGCCGACCGGCAAGCCGGGCAGCTTCAAGGTCTTCTACGACGGCAAGCCATTGCCCAGGGCGAAGGCGGAAGTCGTCACCGAGTTCGGCTGGACGAAGGAGCTCAAGACCGATGAGACCGGCGCCATCGATGTCGAACTGCCGTGGAAGGGCACCTACGCCGTGGAAGTGTCGCTGGTCGACAACACGCCGGGCACGCATGGCACCGCGCCCTATGACGGGATGCGCCTCGTCACGACGCTCACCTTCAAGGTGCCGGAGGGCCTCGCAGGGCCCGTGCGCCCGCCGGTCGTGACGCCGAAGCGCTGAGCGATCAGACCGCCTTCTTGTTGAGCACGCCGAAGCGATCCTTCGGCGCCTTCTCGCGGGCCGCGGGGCCATAGGTCCCCATCTCGATGCGATGCGGGATGGTGAGCATGTAGTTCTTGAAGGCGTTCTCCATCGCCTGCCGCCAGCCCTGCGCGTCCTGCGTCTCGTTGACCGAGGCCTTGGCGAGCTTCAGCGCGTAGGGGTCGCGCTCGGCGATGCGCTGGGCCAGCGCCATCGTTTCCTCTTCGAGTCGTTCCCGCGGCACCACGCGATTGACCAGGCCGGCCTTCTCGGCATCGGCGGCACTGATGAAGTCGCCGGTGAACAGATACTCCTTGGTCTTGCGCGGGCCGAAGTCCCACGGCATCGAGAAATACTGCACGTGGCTGCCGCCCCACTTCACGGCGCGGTCGGCGAACTGCGCATCCTCGCTCGCGATGATGATGTCGCAGGCCGAGGCGATCATCATGCCGCCCATGATGCAATAGCCCTGGACCTGCGCGATGGTGGGCTTCGGCAGGTCGCGCCAGCGCATCGTGTTCTCGAAGAAGCGCTCCCACAGGCGGCGATACTCGCCTCTGAAGCCGGGTTCCAGGGGCGTCTTCTTCTGGTCTTCCATCTCCTGCGGGCTGCCGAGATCGTGCCCGGCCGAGAAGTGCTTGCCCGCGCCGGCCAGGATGATCACCCGCACGTCGTTGTCCTTCACGCCCGCGGCGAAGGCATCGTCGAGCTCCTCGAGCAGGATGCGGCTCTGGGCGTTCAGCACGTCGGGCCGGTTGGTCGTGATCTTGAGCACCGGACCGGTGCGTTCGGTGAGAAGCGTCGAATAGGTCATGCGGCTGCCTGTACGGGGTGACGGAGTTCGGGCGCGAGACCGGCGCCCATCAGGTCGATGAAATTGTCGCAATAGAAGCGCTGCTTCTGCTCCTCCGTGGTGCCGGCCTTCTCCATCGACGCCTCGAAGCGCTTGATGGGATGGCGGCCGCCTTCGACATGCGGATAGTCGGAGGAGAAGAGGCAGACCTCGTCGCCGGTGTTGGCGATGATCCAGCCAGCATCCTCGTGCGGGTAGGGCGTGACCCGCACCTGGCGCTGCACGAACTCGCTGGGCTTCAGCGACATCTTCTGAAGCCGCTCCTCGTTGCGGTAGAATGCGTTGTGCGCACTGTCCATGTTGCGCATCCAGCCCGGCACCCATGACGCGCCCTGCTCGATGACGCCGAACTTGAGGCGCGGGAAACGGTCGAGCACGCGGTCGACGACCAGCGCCGTCAGCGCCTTCATCGGCGGATAGGCGATGGCCATGTAGTCGATCGACTTGAAATTGTCGTCGCCGCCATGGAAGTCGGGCACCGGAGGCAGGCCGTTGTTGAAGTAGGCGTCTTCGAGAAGTTTGCCGCCGCCGCCGACATGGAAGACGATCGGGAGGCCCGCTTCCTGCGCGATGGCCCAGAGCGGATCGAAGCCGATGTGGCTCGGCGAATGATCGTCGGGGCAGCGCGACGGGATCATCAGCGCCTTGGCGCCCAGCTCGATCGCCTCGCGGGCAGCCTTCGCCGTGCGCTCGAAATCGACCAGCGGCACGTAGCCGGTCGGCAGCAGGCGGCGGTCGACCGAACAGAACTCGACCATGTGGCGCGTATGCGCGCGCGCCACGGCATACGTCAGTTCGACGTCACGTCCGCCCTCCAGCACCGAGGAGTAGTTGAGCAGCGCCGTGGTGAACATGAGCTGGCTGGCGAAGCCCAGCAGGTCGATCGAGCGCGGGCGGTCCTGGCGGCTCGAGGCGCCCAGCGCCTCCCAGTTCTTGCGCAGCATGATCTGCGCGTCGTCGAATTCCTGCACCGGCCCAGCCCTGTCAGTGTCTGCCTTGAGTCGCGT
>JAGNNA010000426.1 GCA_017990895.1 Reyranella sp. | reverse complement strand
CCCACTGGCCCTTCGGGATCGAGGTGATGCCGGCCCAGAAGATCTCCTCCGAGAAGGCCATCAAGACAAAGGCGAGCGACAGCCAGGTCGAGACGAAGCCGGACGGCGCCGGACCCGCGTAAGGCAGGCCGAAATACATCAGGACGATGATGACCAGCGGCGGCAGCGAACGGAACAGGTCGACGATGAAGATGATCAGCCAGTTCAGCGGGCGGATGGCCAGGCTGCGCAAAAGCGCCAGCGCGAGGCCGGCTCCCAGGCCCGTGACGACGATCAGCAGCGCGAGCTCGATCGTCACCACCATGCCGGACAGGATATCCGGCAGGTACTTCCACATGACCTTCGCATTCAAGAAGGTCTCGACGAACTTGTCCCAGCCGCTCATGCCACGCCGGCCTCAGTGCCGCTGGATCTGGCCGATGAAGGCGCGCGTGCGTTCATGGGTCGGATTTTCGAAGATCGCCGCGGGCGGTCCCTGCTCCACGATCAGCCCGTCATCCATGAACACGACCCGGTCTGCCGCATTGCGCGCGAAGCCCATTTCGTGGCTGACGACGATCATGGTCATGCCGGTCTCGCGCAGTCCGCGCATCACCTCGAGCACCGAACCGACCAGTTCGGGATCGAGCGCGCTGGTCGGCTCGTCGAACAGCATCACGCGCGGTTCCAGCGCGATCGAACGGGCTATGGCGACCCTCTGCTGCTGGCCGCCCGAGAGCTGGCCCGGCGTGTGATCGGCGCGCTCGGCGAGACCCACGCGCTCCAGCGCCTTCCGGCCCAGCGCCTCGGCCTCGGCACGTCCCTTCCCCGCCACCTTGCGCAGTGCCAACGTCACGTTCCCCAACGCCGTCATGTGCGGGTAGAGATTGAACGACTGGAACACCATGCCGATTCGGCGGCGGGCATGGTTGATGTCCGTCTTCGCGTTCAGCATGTCGATGCCGTCGACCACGATCGAGCCGGAGGACGGTTCCTCCAGTCGATTGAGGCAGCGCAGCAGGGTCGACTTGCCCGAGCCCGACGGTCCGATGATGAAGACCAGCTCGCGCTCGTCCACCCTAAGATCGACACCCTTCAGGACGTGAAGGGTGCCGAAATGCTTATGGATGGCGCGGGCATCGACGATGTGATTCGTTGCCATGTGCCTATTCCGTCGCCTCGATCGAAGGCGATGACAACGTCAGTTGCACTTGAGTTCGTGCGGCGTCGGATCGTAGCCGGGCATGCCCGGGACGCCGTAGCCCGGCGTGATCACGACGGCCAGGTCGTCGGCCGCCGGCTTCTTGTTGAACCACTTCTCGTAGAACTTCGCCATCGTGCCGTCCTTCTTCATGCAGTCGAGCGCGTCCTGCAGCTCGGCACGAAGCTTCGGATTGTCCTTCGGGACGGGCGCGGCCCAATGGGCGCGCGTTTCGGCGAGCTCGAGGTCGGCGATGAACTGCGGGTTCTTGGACGCGGCATAGACGATGGTCGTGTTGCCGCCGAGCGTGGCGTAGGCGCGGCCGGAGAGCACGGCCTGCGTCGCATCCGGCTGGGTGTCATAGACCTGCACGGTGAAGCCGTGCTCCTCGGCCATCTTCTTGGCGAGCGTCTCGTAGGGCGTACCCTTGTTGACCGCTACGGCCTTGCCTTTGAGATCGGCCCAGCTCTTGATCGGTGCACTGCCCTTCTTGATGCCGAACTGGAAGGCGGTCCACAGATAGCCTGCGGTGAACAGCATGTTCTCGGCCCGCTCCTTGGTCACCGTCGTCGGCGCCGCGATGAAGTCGTAGCGCCCCGACTGCATGCCAGGAATCAGGGTCGAGAAGCTCACGGCATCGATCGTGATGTCACGCTTCATGCGCTTGGCCGCTTCGGTGAAGACGTCGATCTGGAAGCCCTCGACACCGCCGCCCAGCTTCGGCATGGCGTGCGGCGCGAAGGTGCCATCGACGCCGGTCCGCAGCGGCGGCTTCTTGTCCTGGGCGAGCGCGGGGCTCGCGCACATCAGCGCCGCAACGGCGAGCGCCACAAAGCGACGGTGCATCATTTTGGTTGGTTCCCTTCCCATGAAATCCCCAAGCAGCGACGTTAGATCAGGCGTTGTCGAATAGCAATTTAAGGGCCATCTTGCGGCCCATGTCCGACCGCATCCTCGTCATCAACCCCAATTCCACCGAAGCCGTAACTCGCGGCATCGACGCTGCCATGGAGCCGCTGCGCATGCAGGGAGGCCCGGCCATCGAATGCGTGACGCTGAAGGATGGCCCGCCGGGCATTGAGAACCAGGGCCATGTCGAACAGGTGGTCCCGCTGATCGGCGCCATGGTGAAGCAGCGCGACGCCGACTGCTCGGCTTTCGTCATCGCCTGCTACTCCGATCCCGGCCTTCATGCCGCGCGCGAACTCACGACCAAGCCGGTTCTCGGGATTGCCGAGTGCGGCATCCTGACCGCCCTCACCCTCGGCCAGCGGTTCGGCGTGATCTCGATCCTCCGCAAGTCGATCCCCCGCCATCTGCGTTATGTCGGCCAGATGGGCCTCAACGACCGGATGGCCGGCGACCGCGCGATCGGTCTCGGCGTCGTGGCGCTCGCCGACGAGGCGCGCACCTTCAGCCGCATGGCAGAGGTTGCGGCCGAGCTGCGGGACGAGGATGGCGCCGACGTGCTGGTAATGGGCTGCGCCGGCATGGCGCGCTACCGCGAACGGCTGCAGCGCCATGTCGGCCTTCCGGTGGTCGAGCCCAGCCAGGCCGCCGTCGCAATGGCGATCGGCCGCACCCGGCTGAACTGGTCCTGAGCTATTCCGCCGCTGCCTTTACGACAGGCGCCGCCGGAAACTCCATTCGGTCGTTGGTGCGGCAATAGCGGTCGGCGAACATGCGTCCGACCGGCTGGTACTTGTCCATGTAGACGCGCTTGGCCTTGTCGTCCCACAGCTCGTCGCGGATGTGGAAGCGCAGCCCCTCGCCAATCACCAGCTGGCGGTCGTCCTTCACGTTGATGACCTGCCAGGTCTTGCATTCCATCGCCCACGGCGCATCGGCCAGGCGCGGCGTCTTGATGTCGACCGACGGTGCGAGCTTCAGGCCGAGATAGTCGGGCTCACCGACGTTGGGCGGAAAGTCGCCGCTCGATTCGTGCATCTTGAGCGCCAGGGGCTCGTCGGTCAGGTTGACAACGAACTCGCCCGTGCGCTCGATGTTGGTCCAGGTGTCCTTGAGACGCCCGTCGGGCCGCTTGTTGATCGCGAACATGCAGAGCGGCGGGTCTTCGGCGAAGACGTTGAAGAAGCTG
This sequence comes from Reyranella sp., assembly GCA_017990895.1. GTDB lineage: Bacteria > Pseudomonadota > Alphaproteobacteria > Reyranellales > Reyranellaceae > Reyranella. The sequence goes on along the minus strand of JAGNNA010000426.1, from coordinate 727 downwards.
AACGGCGCGGCATTGACCACGCCGGTCGGACCGAGCGTCGTCACCCAGGCGATTGGGCGCGGCAGGACGAAGGCGGTCAGAACCTTGTAGCGCTCGTGCGGCGTCAGGTCGTTGGAAGCGTATTGCATCTCTCTATCCTCAGTTCGACGGTTCGACTTTGACGCCGGTGCGCTCGCTGATGAGCTTGTAGTGCTCCGGGCGGCGGTGCTTGGCGAAGTTGAAGGTGGTGTTGCGGATGTACTCGCCGAGGCCGAGGTCGCAATCGTAGGAGATGACCTCGTCTTCCTCGGTCGTGCCCTTGGCCACGATCTCGCCGGTCGGCGCGACGATCACCGACCCGCCGTGCAGCCAGAACCCGTCTTCCTTGCCGGCCTTGGCGGTCGCCACGACCCAGATGCCGTTCTGGTAGGCAGCTGCCTGAAGCGAGAGCATGTGGTGGAAGACACGCAGATACGGCGGCTCGTGCGGCGCATAGACGTTGTCGCTCGGCGTGTTGTAGCCCAGCACCACCATCTCGGCGCCCTTCAGCGCCATGACGCGAAAGGTCTCGGGCCAGCGGCGGTCGTTGCAGATGCACTGGCCGATAATCACCTCGTCCTTGAACATCTTCCAGACGTTAAAGCCCAGATTGCCGACCTCGAAGTACTTCTTCTCGAGATGCTGGTACGGCACGGTCGGACGATGCTCGTCATGGCCCGGCAGATGGACCTTGCGGTACTTGCCGACC
>JAGNNA010000425.1 GCA_017990895.1 Reyranella sp. | reverse complement strand
TGTAGGAACGGCCGAGCAGCGACGGGGAAACGCCCTTGCTGAGATCGCCGCCGTTCCAGAGGTACTGGCCCTGGCCGTCTTTCAGCTTGCGCAGCGACTTCAGCGTGGTGTCGTTGAGCATGAACCGCGTCTTCGGCGACTGGCGATACGCCGGATCGACCGAATGCTCGAGGTCGATCAGTTCGTCGGCAGTGATCGCTGCAACGGCCGCGGCGGTCTTGCCCAGAGAGGACGCGGTGACAATGCCGTTCGGATCGCCCGAACCATCGCCGGTGGTCAGTTCGACGTTGGAGCGACGGCCGAGGCGTTCGCCGAGCAGCTCGCCAAGCAGTTGCTCCCAGTTCCAGATCGAGTCCTGGCTGAGTTCGATCGACCAGCGGACAAACTCAGTGTCGAACATGTAGGCGTTCAGCACCTTCTGGCCGACCACAACGTCGACGCCGCCATCGTCAGTCAGCGCCGTGCCTTCCGTATGCTTGGCGACGGCGGTCGTGGTGTCGTCGATCGTCGGGATGTTGATCTGCTCGCCGCTCGAGGTCTGGATGACGGTGCAGATCGCCTCGTCATACATCGGGCCCCAGGCCGCCATCGATTTGACGATGAAGTTGGCGAGGGTCACCGGGACTGTGTAGCCGCCGGCCGCATTCGAGGTCGACTGGATACGCTTTTCAGCATCCTTCACCACGCCGGCCTTGAGCACTGCGCGTTCCTCGGCAGTCAGTTCGCCGGGAGAGACACCGGAGACGATCTTGCGGAACACCTCGCGGTATTCCGGGGGGGCGTCATCGTCATCGCCGGCGCCGCGGTGCGCCGTGTCGTCAGGCTTCGGGCGGCGGGAGGCGCGTTCCTCCTCGAGGGCCTTCTCGCGCTTGGCGAGTTTCTCCTCGGTCGCGATGCGCGCGTCGAGCTTGTCGAGTTCAGCCATCGCGGCATCGTGCTGCGTCTGCAACTCGGTGGCGCGGGCCTCGTCGGTGTTGGCGTCGATCTGGTTGAGACGTTCGCGGGCCTGAGCAATCAGCGTCCCGCGCTTCTCCTGAAGTTCGGTCAGGGTCGGCATTGGATTCTCCAAATGGAAAGAGCTGCCCGATCAAGGCAGCGGTTCTCAGGGTTGGGCTTTGGCTGGCTGCCTAGGCTTTACTCTCGACCGAGCAGGTCGAGGTCGGCTTTCATGCGGCGGCGCTGGGCAACCGCATCGAAGTTCTTACGCTTGGTTTCCTTGCGCGCGGCATCGAGGCTGCGCATCGCAATTGACGTGTCGTCATAGGCCGGGAAGGCGACGATCGACACCTCGTGGAGCTCCACCGCCTCGATCGTGCGCTTGGGCACGTCGCCGGTCTCATCCCAGGTTTGCTTGGTGACAATGAAGCCGAACGACATCCCTGAAATGTCACCGCGCTCGATCAGCGTGGCAATGTCACGGCCGTCTGTCGTATCAGGCAGGTCAATCTCGACGGAAAGGCCGGTCTTGTCCTCAGCCATCCGCAGCGTGCCAGCCGTAGACCGGCCAATCACCCGCCCGCTATCGTGATCGATCAGCGCCCGCACGTCGCCTTTCATTGCATCCGCAAAAGCGCCGGGCGCGATGATCTCGCGAAAGTACCCGCCGATGTCCGTCTCGCTGTTGAAGACGGCGGCATAGCCGCCGACCTTCTTGCCGGAATCCCCGGCACGGAACTCAAGCGGGCGGGTTAGCGTCCGCGTTTCCAGGGTCATTCGCCCCTCCGTTGTCAGGGTTCGTCGGCGTGTCGCCGGGTTTCGGTTGAGTGCCGAGCGGCACGGTGGCGCCCTGAACCATCAGGTCATCGCCCTTCGGCAGCGGCCCTCGGTTGAGCAACCCACGGCCCTCATTTGGCGTGAGCAGCGCGTTCTGGATACCGATGGCAAGACCATCCATCCGCGTCTTGAAGTCGCCGCGCATCAGGCCGTCCAGTTCGTGCTCGACGAAGGTCTTGGAGCGCCGACCGAACAGCTTCAGGTTCAGTTCGTCCTCGAATGCCTTCGCCCACTGAGCGATTAGGTGCTTGACGAGATACAGATCCTGCTGCTCGACGTTGGCGAACGTGCCGCGGGACAAATCCTGCAGGAACACCGGCGGAAGGCCGTAGATGCGGGCGATCTCCTGCACCTGAAACAGCCGGGCCTCTGTCATCTGCCCTTTGGCCGGGTCAAAACCAACCGGCTTCAGTTCATAGCCCGACGGGATCGGGAACACCGCATCGCCGTTGGACTTCGCCGCGCCAATCGCGCGCTTGATGTCGCCCTGCGCCCTTTTCACGGCTTCGGGGCCGGTAGGCATGGGGCCGATCAAGGCGAGCGGGGGAACGCCGCCACCGGCGAAGAACCCGGATGCGTAGTCGCCCATTGCCAAAGCCAGCTGCAGGGCCTTCTTTGCCATCACGAACGGGCTGTAGGCACCGGTCTGGTCAGGCTTCAGCAGGAACGGGGTGTCGATGACATCGGCCGCAGAAATCTGGCCCTTTTTGCCTTGAAATTCGTAGAATTTGCGCCCGTTGACGCGCTTTACGACGGTTTTGGACGGCTCCATCGGCCAGATACCGAGTGTTTCGGGGCCGTTTCTCTCGATCCACGAGAGCCCTCGGCCACCGGTGAACACCTGGTGCCAGTGGTACTTTCGCCAGTCGTAGGAGGTCCATTCATCGTTCGGCGCCTCGTTGACCAGCGATTGCAGCGCCCCAGGCAGCTTTTCGGTACCATCCTTCTTGGACTTGAATACGTGCAAGGGCAGATTTGCGAGCGTCGACGGCAGGAACGTCACCGCGGCGGCAAAGGCCGGCACCGTCAGCGCCGATGCCAATGTCACGGCCGGCAGCTTCGTATTGTCGATGCCCATGAACTCGAGGAAGTTCTCGGCACTGATCGGCACGCGCGGGTCTTCCGGCGAGGCGCGCGTCTCCCGGCGAATATCATAGCCGAACAGTTTCATGCACCCACCAGGCTGTAAGTCGGGTCGTCCCACGGGGAAGTCATCGTCACGTCGCCGCCAGCGAGCGGCGCAACGCCCTTGGCCATCGTCAGTGCCACCATGCCGTCAATGCGGCCGGCGCTCTTGTCCTTGGCCAGCTTCCGATTTCCGCTCGGGTCCGAGGCCACCACGGCATTCGCGGCGCACATTGTCAGCACCGGATGATTGCCATGGGCGAGCCGGCCGTTGAGGATGTCGCTTTCCAGTTCACGAAGAGCCGGGCTCATCGACTGGAACCCCTGCCCGAACTCGACGAAGGTTTCCTCGATAGTCTCGTCGGTGAAGCCTGCCTTCAGCAGCCACGGCTTCAGATGCTTGAAGCCCCAACGGTCAAAGGCGATCTTCTTGACGTTGTGCGACTGGCAGAAATCCCACAGGAACACTGCCACGAACTCGTAATCGACCGACTTGCCAGGCGCCGCGAGGAGATGCCCGGCATCCCGCCACACATCGTAAGGCACGCGGTCCTTCTTCGATTTCTCGGCGAGGCCTTCGCCCGGAAGCCAGAAGTACGGATGCACGTGCCAGACGCCATCACCGTTCGGCTGCCCGATGGGCACAAATGCCGTGAGATCGTTGACCGACGACAGGTCGAGGCCGGCATAAATCGCCGTATCCTCGTCGAACTCGTCTGGCTCATCCCCGCAACTGGCCCATAGCGATCGGCTGACGAACGGCGAATTGGCTTCGACGCGCTGATTGAGCACAAGATTGCGGTACTGCGACTCCCGCGCCGGCATGCGCCGCGCATCTTCCGCCATCCCCCGCACCAGTTCGGCGTTGAGGAAATCCCCGAACGCCGGATTGGCCGCCTTCATCGCCTCTTCCCCGAACGGGTCAAGGTCCATCGAGGCCGTGTAGAGCGAGATCACCACATGCGGGTCATTGCCCTGCAATGCGTCGTCTATGAGCACCGACAGCAAGTCGGCATCGGTTGGCGCCTGCGTCGAGATGATGATCGACAGAGGGTCGTCATGCGCGCCGACGGCCGTCTCGAGCGCGTCATATAGTTCCGACCGCGGCCCC
>JAGNNA010000095.1 GCA_017990895.1 Reyranella sp. | reverse complement strand
GATCAGGACAACCATCATGGCGAGTGAGACGATGCCGATGTCGAGCGCTGTCATGGCGTGCCCCGAAGCGCCCTGCGGAAATCGGCAAGGGCGAGGAAGATGTAGGTCAGACAGGTGCAGGCCGAGCCGACGACGGTGATCAGGCGGATGGGCCATGTCGGCGCGGTGAAGTCGCCGAGCGAGCCGACATAGTCGCCGATTTCCCATGCCGACCTGAGTTCGGGCGTCACCGCCATGACGACGATCGCCATCATTGCTGCGCCGATGACATGGAACAGCCCCTGGATCACGTCGGCCAGGCGAGGCGCGCGGGCTACGACGACGTCGATCAACAGCTCGGCCCGCACGAACCGGCCGGCCCACAGTGTATTGGGAAGCTGCATGAAGACGATGCCGACGATCGCCAGCGACACCAGCTCGGTGGTGCCACGCAGCGGGCTGTCGAACACGGAGCGGCCGACGATGTCGACGTTGATCAGCACCAGCAGCCCGAAGATGCCCACCGTCCCCAGCGCGTTCATGACGCTGGTGATCTGGTCGAAGCGAAACGGCTGGGGCTGTCCGTAGGAATCGGCCTTTCCGGCGCTGTCGACGCCGGCTTCCAGTTCCACGGCCTCAGGCCTTCCAGTCCCGCACCGGCTTGACGCCTGCGGCCTTCAGCGCCTCGATATAGGCGTTGACCAGCGGGCGGGCGGACTTGACGCCCTGCTTCTCGAGCTGGCTTGCCCAGGCATCCGGCAGGTTGGGCAGCATTGCCGCCCACTTCGCCCGCTCGGCCTCTGGCAGGGTCGTGACGGTGGCGCCGGCGGCACGCAGGTTCTTTAGCGCCTCCTCCGCGAGAGCCGTCTGGGTCTTGGCGAATTCGGCGTCATAGGCTCTGCCCGCCTTGCGCACGGCATCTTGTGCGACCGGCGGCAGTTTCTGGAAGCTGCGCAGGTTGAAGGCGAGCGACCCGGTGTACTGGGCGCCGAGATTGCAAAGGGTGATGTGCGGCGCGACTTCATGCAGCTTGGCCGACCACACCGGCGACATCGACACGATGGCGCCCTGCGCGACACCGGTCTGGATGCCATTGTAGTAGGTGTTGAGGTTGCCGGCGACGGCGACCGCCCCGGTACCCTGCAGCCAGTTGGCGATCGGGCCCGGCACGAAGATCTTCTTGCCCGCGAGGTCGGCGGCGGAATTGACCGGAAAGTTCGTGATGAGCTGGTAACCGTCGATGGCGACGGTACCCAGCACCATCATGTTGTTCTTCGACCAGGCGTCGTTCATCTCGGTGAACTGCCCGTTCAGCTTCTGGACGATGCCGCTGACGGTGGAGATGTCCGGTGAACCGAACGGTACCTGCAGCGTCACCTGCTGCAGCGGGAACTTGGCGGCTTCGAAGATCTGCGACACGAGGCCTGCATCGGACACCGAGGTCTTGAGCGCGTCGCTCTCGGCGCCGAGCTTCGCCACGGTGCCGCCATAGGCCTTGGTCCATTCGATCTTCACCGGCGAGCCGGCGGCGGCGAGCTCGCGGTCGATCGTGCCGAGGAACGTCTCGTCGAGCACCTTGACCCAATTGAACACCGGCGGGTGGCCGCATGTGATCGTGAACTTCAGGATCTGCTGCGCCCGCGCAGCGTTGGTGCCGCCAAGTGCGACGACCCCGGCTGCAGCCGATGCGCCAATGAACTGCCTGCGATCCATGATGTTTCCGCCCCTTCGTTTTTGTTGGCCGTAGGCTATGCGACGATCCGTGCCCGGATCAAGCGTGGCCGTCGGAGGTGAGCGCTTGCTTCGCCGGACACTCGCATGGCGCACTCCGACTTGGACTTTGCCTGTGATCGTGAACGTCGGTTCCGCCTATACTCCCTTCAGATCGGACGCGGCGAGGGGGCGGCATGGCGCGGGCGGCAAAGACGAAGCAAAAGGGCACCGGCCGCCGGGCCAGGGCCAAATCCGCCGGCGCTCAGCCGATTTCGCAATCCGACCTGGACGCGTTGCTGACCTCGTTCATGCGCATCTTGGAGGAGGACGATGACGGCGATGAAGCCCTCGATCTCGCTCAGGAAAAGGCCTTCGAGGCGATGGACGCGCCGCGGACTGCAGACCGGATCGCGCTGGCGCGGGAGGCGCTGGCGCTGTCCCCGCTCTGCTCGGACGCCTATCTCGTGCTCGCACGGGAAACCGCCGATGCCGACGACGCGCTCGAACTCTACCGGCGAGCCGTTGCCGTCGGCGCAGAAGCGTTGGGCGAGACCGCTTTCCAGGACGATGCCGGTTCGTTCTGGGGTTTGCTCCAGACCCGACCCTACATGCGCGCGGGCCATGAGCTGGCACTGGCCCTGTGGCGCCGCGGTCATCGTGACGAAGCCGTCGCGCATTACCATGAAATGCTGCGTCTCAATCCCGACGACAACCAGGGCATCCGCTACCTGTTGATCGACGCCTTGCTCGAACTCGGCCGTGAGGCGGACGCCGACGCGGTGCTGAAGCGCTACAAGGACGATGGCTCGGCTCACTGGACCTGGTCGGCAGCGCTGCTCGCGTTCCGACGCACCGGAAACAGCGCTCCCGCCAACAAGGCGCTGGCCAAGGCCGTCAAGGCAAACGGCCACGTGGCGGCCTATCTCCTCGGCAAGAAGCCCCTGCCGGCGACGCTACCGGGATTCATCGGCATGGGCGACGAGAGCGAGTCCGTGTCCTATGTCCACTATGCCGTGGACGCCTGGGACGCGGCGCCGGCGGCGAAGGGTTGGGTGGCTGATGCTCCGGTGATCGCCCTCGGGCAGCAAGACGATCCCCAGGATGCCGAACTCGGGTACGAGCCGGACCTCGATCGCATCGACCGGGCCGTTCTCGCCCTGCTCCTGCATGGACTGCATGACGAGATGCGCGCCTGGACGACTTTCGATCGGGATGCGCTCGACCGGCTGCATGCTCAGGGCGTCATCTCCAACCCGGTGGGCCGCGCGAAATCGGTCGTCTTCACCGAGGCCGGCCTCGAGGCGGCGCTGCGATCACATCGCCTGCTTTTCGCAAAGACGCCGCCGAAATCGCGATAGCACGATGATGGCGAAAGCGGCGCGTCTCGAAGAACGATTCGATCTCGCCAGGAGACGCTCTGGCTGCCAGATCCGCTGTTCGTCCGTTGACTGGCCTCGACAGGTCGGGCATCAGGCGAATGTCGGTCGAGGAAGGACGCGAGCGATGCCGAAAGTTCCCCCGCGACACCACTTGGCCATCGCCGGCGCCTGTGTCGCCCTCAACCTGGCCGTCGGCAAGATCGCCAGCCTGCTCTCCCTGCCGTTGCCTCTGGATACGATTGGCAGTGTGGCCGGAGCGGCACTCCTTTCCCCCGCGCTTGCCATCGCGGTCGGTGCGATCACGGCCGCACTCGGCTGGGCGGCCATCAGTCCTGTGTATCCGGATTACATCGGCACCCAGATTTCGGTCGTGATTGCAGCGCTCGCGGTCATGCGGTTCATCGGCTTCGATCGACTGTGGAAAGCCGTCATTCTCGGAGCGTCGGTCGCGGTCGTGGCGGCAATGGTTTCGGCAATTGCGGCCGTCGATGCCGTTGCCGTCGGCTCCGGTCGAAGTACCTGGAGCGCCGCGACGATCGGGGGATTGCCAATCGAGGTCGCCGACAAGCTGGTGGTCGCGCTCGTTGCCTGGGCTCTCGTCCGGACGCGGCTACGCAGAAGTGCGTAGCGCGGCAGGGCGCGACCGGCTCAGACCGCCGCCTGGCCGTAGTAGAGGGTGACGGCGTGCCGGGCCTCGGCGAAGAACAGCCAGCGCTCGACGAAGACGCCGGCCGTTCCCAGGATAGCGGCGGCGAAGGTCGCGGCGAGGGCGGGCCAGCCGGGAGCGAGGAAGGGAACCAGCGACAGCAGGAGCGGCAGGCCGAAGCCCAGCCCGATCGCGATGCGCCGCAGCTTGGCGGCATGCTTGCGGGCGATGCTGAAGCCCATCTCCTTCAGCAGGTAGTTCTCCGAGGTGTGCGGGGCTTCGAAGAGACGCACCGTGCCCAGGGAGCCGAGGCCGGTCGCGCTGCCGGCGGTGCTGGTGGCGGGGGCGTCGTCGATGAAGCGCCAGTAACCCAGCTTCAACACCGCCGCGAGCGCGATCGCGACGGGCACCAGCCCGCCGAGTTCGGGCCGCGCGCCGAAGACCTGCAGCACCGGCGCGAGCCAGAGGAGGCCGGTCATGAGCGCGAGCGCCAGGTAGTTCGGCACGACCCAGCCATTGTGCCAGCGCGGCACGGGCTTCAGCGACCGGTAGATCATCGACGTGCAGTAGACCGTGGCGACGGCGCCGAGTGCGGCCAGCACGCCCGCAGCTTTCGAGACGCTGCCGAGGAAGACCCAGCCGATGCCGAAGAGTCCGGCCGGCAGATAGGTCGCGACGGCAGCGACACCCTCGCGCGACAACCATGACGACCGCCACTGAGAGAAGGCCCGCCAGGCGCGCGACTTCTGGCCGAGGTGGAACACCGAGGACAGCAGGCCGGCGGTGATGGCGGCCAGCGCCATGGCCAGCGCCACCAGACCGAACCGCGGATCGGCCGGGAGCAGGCCGAACGGCGCCAGGACGCCGAGCAGGGCCAGGAGCCCGTAGCCGGCGCCTGAGGCGGTTGTGAAGAAAATCACCGACAGCGAGGGATGCACGTCGTCTCCGAAAGATCAGTTTGTTCGTTGTTCATGCCGACAGAAGCCGGTCCAGCCATCCGAGCAGGCCGCCGGCGGCCGCCGGTTGCGCGGGCTCGAGCCGGGCCGGCGCACCGGTGCAACCCTGCGTCTGCTGCCGCGGGCGCGGCGGCAGGTACTTGTTGGTGGGCGCATAGCCCAGCTCTTCCATCAGGTTGAAGCCTTCGCGCTCGGCAACAAGCTTGGAGACGGCGGAGTCCGGATCGCCGAGATCGCCGAAGTGGCGCGCCGAGGCCGGACAGGTGGCGACGCAGGCCGGCACCCGATCCTCCGGATCGAAGGTCTCGTTGTAGATGCGATCGATGCAGAGCGTGCACTTCTTCATGACGCCGGCGTCTTCGTCGAATTCGCGGGCGCCGTAGGGACAGGCCCAGGAACAGAGCTTGCAGCCGATGCAGAGGTCTTCATCGACCAGGACGATGCCGTCCGCGGCGCGCTTGAAGGAAGCGCCGGTCGGACACACCGTCACGCAGGCGGGCTCGGCGCAATGCAGGCACGAGCGTGGGAAATGAACGGTGCGGCCGGCCGCGCCCTCGCCGACTTCGTAGGTGTGCACGCGATTGAACCAGACGCCGTCGGGCTTGGCCCCGTACGGTGCGAGATCGGTGAGCGGGGCGGCGACACCGCCGGTGTTCCATTCCTTGCAGTTCACGGCGCAGGCGTGACAGCCGACGCAGATGTCGAGATCGATGACGAGGCCCAGGCGCTTGCGCGCGGGCGCGGCAGGAAGGCTGGTCACTTGGCGTCTCCGCGGGCGGACGTCCTGAAGCCGGCGCCGTAGCGCAGCACGTCGGGGCGCTGCGGCAGATTGGGCGGCACCGGCAGGGTGGCGAACTGCGGCTCGCTCACGCCTTCCTCGGCGGGGACCTTCTCGATCCGGACGCGCAGGTCGTACCATGCAGCCTGGCCGGTCACAGGATCGGCATTGCCGTAGCGATGGCCGTCGCCGCGCTCAGGCAGCAGCTCGGAGATGACGTGATTGAGCAGGAAGCCCTTCCGGGACTCCGCGGCCCCCGGTTCGAGGTTCCAGGCGCCGGATCGCTTGCCGATGGCGTTCCACGTCCAGACGGTGTTCGGATTGACGCCGTCCATGAGCTTGGCCTGGACCTTGATGCGACCGTGATGGCTGGTGACGGCCACCCAGTCACCCTCGGCGATGCCGAGCCGGGCCGCCGTCGCGCGATGGATGTGAAGACGATTGTCGCCGTGGATCTGGCGCAGCCATGCGTTCTGCGAGCCCCAAGCGTGATACATCGCCATCGGGCGCTGCGTGAGCGCATGCATCGGGAAGGCGTCGCGCGCGACCTCGGCCTCCTCGAACGGCATGTACCAGAGCGGCAACGGATCGAAGTAGGTCCTTATGCGTGGGCGGTGCTCGTCCGGCGGCTGCACTTCGCCATGCCCTTCCGCGGCGAGACGAAACTTCTGGAAGACCTCGCCGTAGAACTGCAGGACGATGGGGTCCGGCTTGTCGATCAGGCCCATGCCGACCGCCCAGTCGAGATAGGCGCGATTGGCATGCTTGAAGTAGCGCGCCTCGGCCGGAATCTCGTGCCGCCAGAAACACTGGTTGGCGATGTAGGCGTCGAGCTGGCCTTCGTTGACCGCGCCGATACCGTGCTTGTCGCCGTCCGCGCCCCGCCAGCCGGCCAGGCTGCCGATGCCGGGCTTGCGCTCGTGATGGACGATGTAGTCGGGATAGCCGCCGGGATAGCGCGGGCTGCCGTCCTCCTTCACGAGGGCGGGCAGGCCAAGACGGGCGCCCAGGTCGATCAGCACGTCCTGGAACGGGCGCACGTCGCGGTCGGGCGCGATCACGGGCTGGCGAATCGAATCGGCGACACCGTCGGCATCGCAGATCGGCCGATCGAGCAGCGAGATGCAGTCCCAGCGCTCGAGATAGGTCGTGTCGGGCAGGATCAGGTCGGCATAGGCCACCATCTCGCTGGCATAGGCGTCGCAATAGATGATGTGCGGGATCTTGTAGTCGCCGGTCGCCGGATCCTTGTCGGTCAGCATCTCGATGGTGCCGGCCGTGTTCATCGACGAGTTCCAGCTCATGTTCGCCATGAACATGAAGAGCGTATCGATCTTGTACGGCTCGCCCGCCCACGCATTGCGGATGACCCGGTGCATCATGCCGTGGGCCGCGAGCGGGGCCTCCCACGAGAAAGCCTTGTCGAGCCGCCGCGGCGTGCCGTCGGCCTCGACCAGCAGATCCTGCGGCGAGGTCGGGAAGCCGAGCGGCGGACCAGGCATCGGCTTGCCGGGCTGGACGTCGGCGGCGCGGCCGGTCGGCTTGATGCCGGGCGGTGTGGGCCGCGGGAATGGCGGCTTGTAGCGGAAACTGCCCGGCGAATCGACGGCGCCCAGCAGCATCTGCAGGACGTGGATGGCGCGGCAGGTATGGAAGCCGTTGGAATGGGCCGAGATGCCGCGCATGGCATGCATCGCGACCGGCCGGCCGATCATCTTATCGTGCTGCCGCCCGGCCCAGTCGGTCCAGGGCTGGTCGATCACGACAGTCTGTTCGAAGGCGGCATGCGCCAGTTCGGCGGCGATGCGGCGGATGACATCGGCGCCGATGCCGGTCTCGGCGGCGACGGCGTCGGCCGCGTATTGCGGCTCGAGGCAGCGGGTGGCGACGAGATGAAAGGCCGGCACCGCGGCGCGCCCGTCGGGCAGGAAGACCTTGCCGGTCAGCTGCGGCCTGGAGTCGATCCGGTTCGCGGCGGTGACCGTCTGGGTCGCGGTGTCGAACACCAGGGGCTGGCCCGAGGCGTCACGGGCAAAGAGGCCATGATCGGCGGCGCCTTCGTCCTGGATCACGAGCCATGGCGCATTGGTGTATCGACAGAGATATTCCTCGTCGATCTTGCCGGCGCGCAGCAATTCCTGGATCAGCGCCAGGATGAACAGGCCGTCGGTGCCCGGCCGGATACCGATCCATTCGTCGGCGATCGCCGAGTAGCCGGTCCGGATCGGATTGACCGACACGAACTTGGCGGCACCGCGCGTCTTGAGCTTGCCGAGGCCGATCTTGATCGGATTGGAATCGTGGTCCTCGGCAACGCCGAACATCAGGAAGTACTTGGTGTTCTCCCAGTCCGGCTCGCCGAACTCCCAGAACGAGCCGCCGATCGTGTATAACCCGGCCGCCGCCATGTTGACGGAACAGAACCCCCCATGGGCGGCGTGGTTGGGCGTGCCGAACTGGCTCGCCCACCAGCCGGTCAGCGCCTGGCTCTGGTCACGTCCGGTGAAGAAAGCCAGCTTGCGGGGATCGCTGCGCCGGATGGCACCGAGCCAATCCGTCGCGGTCGCCATGGCCTCTTCCCATTCGATCTCTTGATATTCGCCACTGCCGCGCGGGCCGACCCTGCGCAACGGCTTGCTCAGCCTGGCCGGCGAATAATGATTCATGATCCCGGCCGAACCCTTGGCGCAGAGCACGCCCTTGTTCACCGGGTGGTCGCGATTGCCCTCGATGTAGCGAATGCGGCCGTCCTTCAGGTGAACCTTGATGCCGCAGCGGCAAGCGCACATGTAGCAGGTGGTACGCGTAACCTGGTCGGCACTGGAAGCATGGAGATTCAGGCCTGCTGCCTCGTTGTCGTCGGTCAATTCCCCATCCTTCGGCGTCCTGTTCCTCCGGGAAAAGGTTAGTCTCTGCGCCTTGTTCCAAAAAGAAAATTATTTTGCACCGGCGCGTGAGGCCGCCGACGCTTGCGCGCGCGATGTCGGTCTGGTCTGCTCGACACGCGAAATACCATTCGGAGGGCGCATGTCGAACGCAAGCCGGTATCGCGTGAATCAATCGCGTTCGTATGACGAATGGCTGCTGTCCGTGGCACAAGCATTGGCGATGCTGACCTTCAGCCTCGTCATTCGCTGGATGGTGTCGTAAAGGCCCGCTTTCCGGACCGGGCTTCGAGCATTTTCAGCCCGGCACGCTCCACCAATTCCTTCTCGAGTCATGGCGCTCTCTAGGCCGCCCGGGTGCGGCGGACGAGCCACAGCGCGACGAGGACCGTGGGAACGAGAATCGCGGCGGCCATAAGCTCCATCGTCGTATTGCTGAGCGGCATGATACCGCCGCCAGGCGTCGCGAGGACCAGACCGCCCAGCACAAGCGCCAGGCGCAGGGGACATTCGAGCATACCGGTGCGTCGCAGATCCCCGATGCCGACCTGATAGCCCTGGATGCCTCCGCAGATGAAGGAGATTCCGACGAGGGCGGTGATGGCGAGGTAGATCGCCTCAAAATAGGGGATGCTGCCGTCACCGGCCGGCTGAAGCACCAGGGCCGGATTGGCGACGAAAAAGAACGGGATGAAATAGATGATGCTTCCCACCCACATCGATTCCCATCCCGTCTTCATCGCCGGCGCCCCGGCGATGCCGGCCGCCGCGAACGAGGCGATGGCCACCGGCGGCGTGATCGAAGAGAGCATGCCCCAGTAGAAGATGAACATGTGGACGGCCATCTTGTTGAGGCCGAGCTTCTCGAGGGCCGGCCCGATCAGGATGGCGAGGAAGATGTAGCAGGCGGTCGTGGTCAGCCCGAGGCCGAGGATCAGGCTGGTGAAGGCGCACATGACCAGGAGCAGAAGGACGTTGCTGCCGGCGAGGTTGAGCAGATCGTTGGCCAGCGAGGCGATGACGCCGGTCAGCGAGAAGGCGCCGATCAGCAGGCCGCAGCCTGCGAGGATGCCGACCAGTTCGACGAAGGTCCGGCCGTTCGCTTCGAGGAAGGAAATGTACTTGCGCAGGCCCCAGCGCTTGTCTCCCCAGATCTCGTTCAGCACCAGCAACACCACCATCCCGCCCAGCGCCGGCAGCAGCGTCGCATTCATCCAGGCGTCGAAGGTGCCGGGTCCGGAGGCCGCCAGCGCCTTTGGATAGCTTTCGCTGCGGACGGTCATCATGGCAGCGGCAAGCACGGCGATCGCGATGTTGATCGTGTTGGCGATCTTCCAGCGGCCGGGTTGCGACCACTGGTTCAGGACCAGCAGCAGCGCCGTCGCATAGAAGGGCGCATGACTCTCGCGCTTGAAGTACAGCAGCATGACGATCAGCAGGGCGATGACGAAAGCGTAGTACCAGCCTTCCTTGAAGGCCTGCCACGCGCTGGGAAGTTCGCGCCGCTCCAGACCTTTCAGGCCGCGGCGCGCGGCATACGAATCGACCTGCATGAACAGGCCGGCATAAAAGAGAAAGGCCGGGATGATGGCGGCAAGAGCGACCTCGGAGTAGGTCGTGCCGAGGAACTGGGCCATCACGAAGGCCGTGGCGCCCATCACCGGCGGCGCCAGTACCGCGCCCGTCGAGGCGCAGGCCTCGATGGCCCCGGAGTAGGAGGGGCTGAAGCCGGTCCGCTTCATGGTGGGAATCGTCATGGTGCCCGCGGTCAGGACATTGCTGACGATGCTGCCCGACATCATGCCGAGCAGGCCCGAGGCGAAAATGCAGACCTTGGCGGCGCCGCCGCGGAACGTACCGCACAGCGCGAAGGAGAGGTTGATGAAGAACTTGCCGGCGCCGGTCATCATGAGGGCCGTGCCGAACACCAGGAACCCGATGACGACATCGGCGAAGGCCTGGATCGGAATGCCGAGCAGGCTTTCCGTGGAGAGCATGTGGTAGGCGGTGGTCTGATCGAGCGTCGACTGGTTGCCTTTGAGTGGCCCGAGCCACGAGGCGCCGGCGAACAGCGGATAGACCGTGAACGGAAGGATGCTGAGGAGCAGGCTCCAGCCGCCCGTGCGGCGCAGCGCCTCCATGAGCACGATCCACATCAGATAGCCCGCCCAGATCACGGATTCGGGCGGATCGCCGAACTCCCATCCGAGTTCGGCAGCCTTGCGGATGTTGATCATCAGGTAGAACGAGGCGACGGCCGTGACCGCGAACAGCACGACGTCATACCAGGCGACCCGGTCGACCGAGGCTTTGGCGCTGCCAGGAAAGATCACGAAGGTGAAGGGCAGCATGCAGAGGATCAGGAGATAGAAATACTCCGTGTTGAGGGGCGTGAATCCGACGAAGAAGCGCAGGGTGAACTGCTGGTTGATGCAGAGGAAGATGGTGATCGCCGTCAATGCCACAAGCAGCCATCGCCACACGCCGGAGAGCGTGCGGGTGCGCAGGGTCTCGGCCTCGGCCGGACCGGTCTTGTGCGGGTCGTCCAGGACGACCCGCGCGGCCTGATCTGTCATGACGGGCGTGACCTCTATTCGAAGACGACGTCCATCCCGGCTTTCTGGAGTGCGGCGGCGCGTGCCTTGAGCCAGCCCTCGGCGAAGGCCTTGTCATCCGAGGGTGCGCCGGTCGCGTAGGCCTTCCACGCATCGATCATGACCTGCTGGCGCTTCACCAGGTTGTCGTTGTGCTTCTGCGCCGCGTCGGTCCACACGCCCTTCTCCTTGAAGGCGCGGATGGTGCCGTCGTGATAGGGCACGACCCAGGTCAGGTTCTGCAACGCCAGCGCCATGCCCTCGGCCCCCGGCGCGCCGCCCTTGTAGGCGTCGAACGTGTCGATCATCGCCTTGGTGATCGCGTAGATCGTGTCGGCGGAGCGGTCGGCGTAGGTCATGAAGATCGGATAGGCGTAGCCTGCCATCTCGACCGGCGTTTGCGGCGAGAGGCCGCCGGCGCCGCATGTCGCCTTCACGGGCACGAAGTAGGGGGCCTTCTTGTGGACGCGGGCCCAGCCTTCCTTGTCGGTCGCCGGCATCGGCGGAAACATGATGCCGCGTGGAGAATTGTCCGCCTCCTTCGACTGGCCCGAGATCGTCGAGGTCAGGAGGGCGTCCACCTCGTTGTTGATGAGGCCCTTCCACATGGCGTTGTTCGAAGAGAACTGCACCGGCGTCATGTCCTTCTCGGTCAGGCTGCCGAAGCCGATCAGGGCGATGACGCCCTGGCTCAGGGCCGGCGAGCCGACCACGATGCCGAGGCGCTTGCCCTTGAGATCCTTGACCTCCTTGACGCCGGTGTCCTTGGCCACGGCCAGGCCGAGCCCGTTGCACGCCGTCGCCGACATGATCAGGCGGGTTGCCTGCGGCCCCCAGCTCCTGGTGCCGAACTCGAAGACGCCCTCCTGCGCGAAGTAGGTGCCGATGCCCATCTGCGAGATGACGGCCCGGTTCGCCTTCACCGGCGCCAGGCGTCCGGTATCGTTGCCCGACGGCAGGACGCGGACGTCGGTCCCGAGCACGTTCTTAAACTGCTGGCCGATCGCGACGGCGATGTTGAAGCCGGAAGAGCCGGTATCGTAGGCGGTCCAGGACATCTCTTTGGGAATGGCCTGGCCGAAGGCTGGCACGGCGACAAGTAACGCCAATGCGGCGCCCGCTATGGTGCGTCGGTACATGAAGTCCTCCCTGGATACGGCGTCTTTTTTTGTGACGTCCGATTGGCAGTCATGTTGCCGGGTTGGTTGTCCCTATTCAACCGACATTCCCGGGCTGAGCCGCCTGAACGGCGCAAGATCCAACTTCTGCGAAGTTCCGGAAGACGCCAGGGGCGACCCGCCTTGCAACCCCGGCTGATGACGGGCATTGGAGAGGGCGCGTTCCGCGGCAAACAATTCGCAGTCAGGAGATGTTCGATGGCTTCAGGCACGGTCAAGTGGTTCAATGCCACCAAGGGTTTCGGCTTCATCCAGCCCGACAACGGCGGCAAGGATGTGTTCGTCCATATCAGCGCGGTCGAGCGCGCGGGCCTGAACGGCCTCAACGAGGGCCAGAAGATCACTTACGACGTCGTGAACGAGCGCGGCAAGGACGCCGCCGCCAACCTCAAGGCGTAGCGCGGGGAACACCGCGGAAACCCCGCCCGGTGGCTCGGTGCGGGGTTTTCTTCGTTGAGACGTCGGCAGAGAGGCGGCTGAACGAGACCATCGTGACGTCAGGGGGGGCGGATGTCGGGAGCGCAGAAGATCGCGGCCTTTTGCACGCAGTGCCGGTCGCGCTGTGGCTGCGTCGCCGTCGTGGAAGACGGGCGGTTGCTGGGGATCGAGCCGTTGCCGGAACATCCCACGGGCCAGGCGCTCTGTCCCAAGGGGCGGGCAGCCCCGGAACTCGTTTATCATCCCGAACGCGTGACGCGGCCTCTGCGCCGCACGCAACCGAAGGGAGCCTCCGATCCTGGTTGGGAGCCGATCGGCTGGGACGAGGCGCTGGCCGAGATCGCCGGTCGCCTGTCCGCGATCCGTGAGAAGCACGGTGCCGAACAGGTAGCCTTTTCCGTCACCACGCCGAGTGGTTCGCACATTTCGGATTCGATCTCATGGGTCGAGCGCTTCATCCGCGCCTACGGCAGCCCGAACACGATCTACGGAACCGAAATCTGCAACTGGCACAAGGATTACGCCTCGCGCTTCACCTACGGCCACGATATCGGCACGCCGGATTTCGCCAACACCGACTGCATCGTGCTGTGGGGCAACAATCCCGCGGCCACCTGGCTGGCACGCCAGGTGGAGATACAGAAGGGTCTGAAGCGGGGTGCGCGTCTGATCGTCATCGATCCGCGGCCGACGGCGCTGGCAAAGCGCGCGACCCAGTGGCTTCGGGTGCGCCCCGGCACCGACCAGGCGGTTGCCCTCGGGCTGGCGAACCTGCTGGTCTCGAGCGGACGCTTCGATCGCGCCTTTGCGGCGAACTGGACGAACGCCAGCCTGCTGGTGCGCGCCGATACGGGCCGCTTTCTGTGTGAGAGTGACGTGCGGACCGATGGCCGGACCGACATTCTGTTTTCCCACGCCGGTGACGGCGGCGGCCTGTTGGCCTTCGATCCGGGGCACGGAAGCCGGGGGGCCGGCGCCACGCCCGCCCTGCGCTGGCAGGGCACCGTCCAGACGCTGTCCGGACCCGTCCTGTGCCACACCGCGCTCGAGTCGTTCGCGCGGGCCGCCGCCGAGTTTCCGCCGGAGCGTGTTGCCGAGGTGAGCGGGATCGAGCCCGGCGACCTCGCGAAGGCGGCCGATGCCATCGCCGGCGCCGGGTCGGTCGCCTACTACGCCTGGAACGGCGTCGGGCAGAGTGTCACGGCCACTCAGACCGATCGCGCGATCTCGATCCTCTATGCGCTGACCGGCAGCTACGGTCGCAAGGGCGGCAACGTGCCTGGCGGCGCGGCTCCCTTCGTCGATATTTCCGGCCAGGATCTGCTGTCGGCGACCCAGCGCGGCAAGGCGCTCGGACTTTCCGAGCGGCCGCTCGGTCCCGGGCTTCAGGGCTGGGTAACGGCCCGCGACGTCTACAAGGCGGTGCTGACGAAGGCGCCCTATCCGGTGCGCATGCTGATGTCGTTCGGCACCAACCTCCTGGTGTCGCAGCCCGATACGGAGACGGCCCGCAAGGCGCTGTCGGCGCTGGAATTCCACGTGCATGCGGACTTCTTCGTCAATGCGACGGCCCGCTACGCCGACATCATCCTGCCCGTCGCGACCTCCTGGGAGCGGGAAGGATTGCGGACCGGTTTCGACGGCAGCCTGGAGGGGCTTCGACACGTCCAGCTGCGGCCTCCCGTCGTCCCGCCCGTCGGCGAGGCGCGCTCCGACACCGACATCGTGATGGGACTGGCCGCTGGGCTCGGCCTCGGCGACCGGATGTTCGATCTCGATGCCGACCGCGGTCACGATGTGGTCCTGGCCACGGCCGGATTGACCGTCGAGATGTTGCGCCGTTCTCCGGCGGGCATCACGGTCGACGGAGCGGCGCAGCTCGATGCCCAGTCGATCGCGCAGGATGGCCATCCCCGCGGCTACCCGACCCCGACCGGGAAGATCGAGATCTATTCGGAGCGGATGCTGCTTGCCGGCTACCGGCCAATACCCGAACTCGACGCCGACGACCTCCAGCCCGCAGAGGCGGGTTATCCGTTGCGCCTCGGCAGTGCCAAGAGCGTCGCGTACTGCCACAGCCAGCATCGCAACATCGGCGCGCTGCGCCGGCTGGTGCCCGACCCGATCGTGGAGATCTCGCCGACCGATGCAGCGGCCCGTTCGATCGCGCCGGGCGACTGGGTTCGTATTCGGACGCGGAGCGGTGAAGTCGTCGCTCGTGCCGCCATCGTGCCGGGTCTCGCACCGGGGGCCGTGTTCGGCCAGCACGGCTGGTGGGTGGAGGGCGGCGAGGGGACGCCCTACGATCGCCGCCATCCTCTGGCGGCGAACTTGAACGGGGCCATCGGCACCGATCGGGCCGATCCCGTCAGCGGCTCGATACCGCTGCGATGCTCGTGGTGCCAGATCGAGAAGATATCGAGGGCGGATTCAAACGGTCGTCGCAACACCGACGGTGTGTTCTCATGACAGCAACTCGTCAAGCGCCTCTGCCGGAGTTTTCCATCCCAAGGACTTTCTCGGCCGGGCATTAAGGGCTATCGCGACGGC
>JAGNNA010000094.1 GCA_017990895.1 Reyranella sp. | reverse complement strand
GCCATCCGCTGCTCACCATGTTCGTCTTCCTGGCAACGGTGCTGCTCAACATCCATCTCTACGTCACGATTCCCAAGGGTTTCTTCCCGCAGCAGGACACCGGCCGAATCATGGGCGGCATCCGCGCCGACCAGAGCATTTCCTTTCAAGCCATGCGGCGGAAATTCCGCCAGTTCGTCGAGATCGTGCGGTCGGATCCAGCGATCGAGAGCGTCGCCGGTTTCACCGGCGGCGGGCAGACGAACTCGGGCTTTCTCTTCGCCACCCTGAAGCCGCTCAGCGAGCGCGACGTCTCGGCCGACCAGGTGATCGCGCGGCTCCGGCCGAAGCTCGCCCAGGTGCCCGGCGCCATGCTGTTTCTGCAGGCGGTACAGGACATCCGTGTCGGCGGACGGCAGGGCAACGCCCAGTACCAGTTCACCCTGCAGGCCGATTCGCTGCCCGACCTCTATACCTGGGGGCCGCGTCTCACCCAGGCGCTGCAGGCCGACACCTCGGTGATCACCGACGTCGATTCCGACCAGCAGCAGCGCGGGCTACAGCTCAACCTCACCATCGACCGCGACGCGGCGAGCCGTCTCGGCATCTCGACGCGCAACATCTCCGCGACGCTCTACGACGCGTTCGGACAGCGCCAAGTCTCGACCATCTACAACGCCCTCAACCAGTACCACGTGGTCATGGAAGTGGCGCCGCAGTGGTGGGAAAGCCCGGAATCGCTGAAGGACATCTATGTCAGCAAGTCCGGCGGCGCGCTGAGCGGCACGCAGACGACGGGCAGCATCGCCTCCTCGACCTCCAGTTCGACGGCGACAGGGGCGGCCGGTACCGGCGCGCAGACCATCGATCCGGCCCAGGCGGTGCGCAACCTGCGCACCAACCAGATCGCCGTCAGCGGCCGAGGCTCGGCGTCCACCGGCGCGGCCGTCAGCACGACGCCCGAAACCCTGGTTCCGCTGTCGGCGGTTACGCGCTGGGACTACGGCACGACGCCGCTCGCCGTGAACCACCAGAGCATGTTCGTAGCCAGCACCGTGTCCTTCAACCTGGCGCCCGGGAAGACGTTGAGCGACGCCGTGCAGTACGTGAACGACACGATGCGCGAGATCGGTGTGCCCACGACCCTGCACGGGGCCTTCCAGGGGACGGCGCGGGCCTTCCAGCAGTCGCTCAACAACCAGCTCCTGCTGGTGCTGGCGGCGCTGGCGGCCGTCTACATCGTGCTGGGCATCCTCTACGAGAGCTACATCCATCCGATCACGATCCTGTCGACCCTGCCGTCGGCCGGCGTCGGCGCGCTGCTGGCACTGCAGTACTCGGGCGTCGAGTTCAGCATCATCGCCATGATCGGCGTGCTGCTGCTGATCGGAATCGTGAAGAAGAACGCGATCATGATGATCGACGTGGCGCTGGAACGCGAACGCGGCGAGGGGCTCGAACCCTCCGTCGCGATCCATCAGGCGGCAGTCCTGCGCTTTCGGCCCATCCTCATGACGACCATGGCGGCGATCCTCGGCGCCCTGCCTCTGGCCATCGGCTACGGCGATGGCGCGGAGTTGCGCCGGCCTCTCGGCATCTCGATTATCGGCGGCCTCATCGTGAGTCAGATCCTGACCCTGTACACCACACCCGTGATCTACCTTTACCTCGACCGCTTCCGTCGCCGTGACCGCGACCAGCCCAGCCGAGTTGCGCGTGCCATGGGAAGTGCCGGGGTGCCGGCATGAGGCGCATCGCGGCGCTTCTTCCCGTCGTGCTCGTTTCAGGCTGCCTCGTCGGGCCCGACTACGAGCGCCCCCCGCCGGCCAGCCCGGTGGCGCCGCAATACAAGGAGGCGGAGCTGCCGCCCGGTGCGGCTTCGCTCTTCAAGCCGGCCCAGCCGAACGACGGCGCGGACCGCGGGCAATGGTGGCGGGTCTACGGCGATCCGACGCTCGACAGCCTCGCGGCGCAGATCGACGTCTCGAACCAGAACCTCAAGATCTTCGAGGCCAACTACCGGCGGGCGCGGGCGATCATCCGGCAGGACCAGTCGGCGCTCTATCCCAACATTTCGGGCACAGGCTCGGCGCAGCAGACCGGTACGGGCGGCCTGCGCGGCACGACGGCCGCTGGCGGCACGTCGACGGTGAGACGCTACGATACCACGGTGGGCCAGTACTCGACCGGCTTCACCCTCAACTGGGAGATCGACCTGTGGGGCAACCTGCGCCGTCAGGTCGAGAGCGATTCGGCATCGGCGCAGGCGAGCGATGCCGATCTCGCCAATGCGCGCCTGTCGGCACAGACCGATCTCGTCACCAACTATGCCTCGCTGCGCATCTCGGACGACCGCAAGCGGCTCTACGAGGCGACCGTTGCCGCCTATCTGCGCTCGATGCAGATCGCGCAGAATCAGGTCGACGCGGGCATCGTCTCGCGGGTCGACCTCGTCCAGGCGCAGACGCAGTACGAGCAGACGCGGGCGCAGCTCGTGAACGAAAGCATCAACCGTGCGTTGCTCGAGCATGCGATCGCGCTCCTGGTCGGCAAGGCGCCGTCGGAAGTGACGATCGAGCCGGGCCCGACGCGGCTCACCGTGCCCACGGTCGATTCCGGTGTGCCGTCGAGCCTGCTGGAGAGGCGGCCCGACATCGCCTCGGCCGAGCGCCAGATGGCGGCGGCCAATGCACAGATCGGCGTCGCCAAAGGCGCCTACTATCCGCAGATCTCGCTCGGCGCGACGATCGGCTTCCTGAGCGGCGGCCTGGGGTCGCTGCTGCAGCTTGGTACGGCCGCCTGGTCGGTGGGGCCGCAGATCGCGGGCACCATGGTCGACGGCGGCGGCATCGCCGCGCAGGTCCAGGGCGCGCGCGCGAGCTACGACGCCACGGTCGCGACCTATCGCCAGACCATCCTGACGGCCTTCCAGCAGGTCGAGGACGCGCTCGCCCAGCAGCGCATCCTCGTGCAGCAGGAGCGGGTGCAGCGCGCCGCCGTCGCAGCCGCCCGCGAGGCCGAGCGACTCTCCCTCAACCAGTACCGGGTCGGTACCGTTCCCTACACGACCGTGGTGCAGACCCAGGCCGCGGCGCTCTCCGCCGAGCAGGCGCTGCTCACCATCCGTCTCAACCGGCTGATTGCCAGCGCCAACCTCGTCAAGGCACT
The DNA here is from genome assembly GCA_017990895.1 of Reyranella sp. Classification (GTDB taxonomy): domain Bacteria; phylum Pseudomonadota; class Alphaproteobacteria; order Reyranellales; family Reyranellaceae; genus Reyranella. The sequence goes on along the minus strand of JAGNNA010000094.1, from coordinate 12,022 downwards.
GGGCGGCGGATGGCGACAGGAGGATCTGCCGCCGCCGGTGCCGATCGGCGGCCTGAAGCAGGCCAATCCGGCGCCGCCGGCCTTCCCGCCGCCCGGGCGGTAGGGAAAATTTTGCTTCTGTGGTGGCGACCGGGAGCCTGAACCCGTCGTCTGCCCATGGGACGCGGGCAGCCATTCCCTTTGACAGCGGTGGCGAGTGCGATGAGTTTGACCGCTCCTCGCAACCGAGCAGGCCGATCATGACCAATTCCCGCCACCCCGAGACCCTGTCGCTTCATGCCGGCTGGCGCGCCGACGCCACGACCGGCTCGGTCGCCGTGCCGATCCATCAGACGACGTCCTATCAGTTCCGCGACACCGAGCATGCGTCGAACCTGTTCGCGCTGAAGGAGCTCGGCAACATCTACACCCGCATCGGCAATCCGACGGTCGACGTGCTGGAGCAGCGCGTCGCGGCCCTCGAGGGCGGCGTCGCGGCACTGGCCGTGAGCTCGGGGCAGGCGGCCTCGGCCTTCGCGCTCCAGAACCTTGCCAAGGCGGGCGACAATGTCGTGAGCTCGACCGACCTCTATGGCGGTACCTGGAACCTGTTCGCCCATACGCTGAAGGACCAGGGCGTCGAGGTCCGCTTCGTCGACCCCGCCGATCCGCAGGCCTTCGCCCGCGCCACCGACGACCGCACCCGCGCCTACTATGCGGAGACGCTGCCCAACCCGAAGCTCGCGGTCTTCCCGATCAAGGAAGTGGCCGATATCGGCCGGCCGCTCGGCATTCCGCTGATCGTCGACAATACGGCGGCGCCGATCCTGTCGCGGCCGTTCGATCATGGCGCGGCGGTCGTCGTCTATTCCGGCACCAAGTATCTCGGCGGCCACGGTACCTCGATCGCCGGCCTGATCGTCGATGGCGGCAACTTCGACTGGGCCGCGCACCCGAAGCGCCAGCCGGCGCTGAACACGCCGGACCCCAGCTATCACGGCGCCGTCTGGGTCGAGGCGGTGAAGCCGATCGGGCCGGTGGCCTACATCATCAAGGCCCGTACCACCCTGCTGCGCGACCTCGGGTCGGCGCTGTCACCGTTCAACGCCTTCATGATCCTGCAAGGCATTGAGACGGTGACCCTGCGCATGGAACGCCACGTGAAGAACGCGCAGGCCGTCGCCGACTTCCTCGCCAAGCGGCCCGAGGTCGCGAAGGTCATCCACCCGTCACAGCAGACGGGGGAGACGCGGCGGCGCGCCGACACCTATCTCAAGGGCGGCTATGGCGGCCTGGTCGGCTTCGAGCTGGCGGCCGGCCGCGAAGCGGGCCGCCGCTTCATTGATTCGCTGAAGCTCCTCTATCACGTCGCCAACATCGGCGACGCGCGCAGCCTCGCGATCCATCCGGCCTCGACCACGCACTCGCAGCTTTCGGCCGAGGAGCAGCTCGCGACCGGCGTGTCCGACGGCTATGTGCGGCTGTCGATCGGCCTCGAGCATATCGACGACATCCTCGCCGACCTCTCGCAGGCGCTCGACGCCGCGGGAAAGTAGGGCGCGGCGCAACATCGACATTCCTCCCCATTCAGATGGGGAGGTGGTGGCGTCTTACGCCGACGGAGGGGTCATGAGCTATGATCGGCCCATGACCCCATCGCCCCGTATGACGGGGCACTTCCCCATCTGAATGGGGAAGCAAATGAGCCTGATTTCTAGAGGGCTTCCGGATGATATTGATTTTGTCGAGCTGCCCAAAAGCCTAACGCTGAGGCCTGCGCTGGGGGCGCGCCACTCCAGTGGCGCGTCTTTGTTTGTTGCGGGCAATGATCGCGCGACTGGAGTGGCGCGCCCCCAGCAAATGACGGCCCTCTTCGGGATGAGGGGTTTGGTTCAACTCGAAGCGGAAAGACGCTAAGGCGTCCACTCGGTGACGTGCGCGGCACGGTCGGGCCGCGCCGGCACCGGCGCGATCGAGGGTGCGGGTGTGCCGACGGTGAGGTGGCCGACGAGGCGCGACGGTGTCTCGAAGCCCAGCAGCCTGTTCACGTTCGCGTCGTAGACGTTGGGTCCCGTAACCCACATGCCGCCATAGCCCAGCATGTGTATGGCATTCAGCATGTTCATCGCGGCCGCACCGGCGGCCAGCAGCTGCTCGATCTCGGGAATGTTGCCCGGCTTCACGATCGCGCCGACGGCGATGAGCATCGGTGTGCGCCGGACCCAGGCGCGATAGCGTTCGCCGAGCGTTGCGGCATTGGCTGGATCGCGCACGGTGGCGGCCTCGGCCAGCTTCTCGGCATAGGCGAGGCGGGCATCGCCGCGGATGACCACGAATCGCCAGGGCCTCAGCCGCCCGTGATCGGGCGCGCGCAAGCCGGCGTCGATTATCAGATCGAGGTCGGTGCCGGTGGGTGCCGGTTCCTGCAGGAGGCCCACCGAACGTCGGGACAGCAATTGGTCGAGGGCGAGCAGACGAGGCTCGCGCGCATGGGCGATGTCAGGCATGAGGCCGTTTCTATCATAAATGCAAGCGAGTGTCATTTGCAAATCACGTGGATGGCCGGATGGCCTTGAGGATCGGCGGGGCGAAGCGGAAGGCGGCGCCCAGCCGGTTCCAGGCATTGATCGTGGCGATCGAGACCGACAGGAAAGTGACTTCTTCCTCGCTGAAGTGCCGGCGGACCGCTTCGTAGGCGGCGTCCGGCACGCTGTGACCCACGAGGCGCGTCAGCGTCTCGGCCCAGGCGAGGGCCGCGCATTCGCGCTCGGAGAAGATGCCGGCCTCTTCCCACGTCGCGACCAGGTCGAGCTTCTCCTGCGACAGGCCGAGCTTGCGCGAGACGTTGAGATGGATCTGCAGGCAGAAGGCGCAGTTGTTGAGCTGCGACACGCGCAGCTTCACCAGCTCGACGATCTGCTTGTCGATGCCCGACTCGTCGGCCTGCCTGCCCATGGCGATCAGCGACTGCTGGGCGACGGGCGCGATCCTGGCAAAGGCATCGTAGGTCAGGCGAGGTTGGGACATAGGTCACTCTAGATATCAGAGTGCTGATATTATGATCGGGGCGCCGCTTGGCAAGGCCCGGAGCGCTGCCTACCGTGCCGCGGCCCCGAGGGAGGGAACGCCATGGATCTGGGACTTGCCAACAAGCATGCGCTTATCACCGGTTCGACGGCTGGTATCGGCTACGCCATCGCCAAAGGCCTCGCCGCCGAAGGCGCGAGCGTGGTGCTCACGGGCCGCGGGCAGGCGGGCGTCGACGAGGCATTGAGGCGGCTCAGGCAAGCCGTGCCGGAAGCCAAGGCCACTGGCATCGCGGCCGATTGCGCCACGCCAGAGGGCGCGAAGATCGTGTTCGACAAGGTGCCGCAGGTCGACATCCTAGTAAACAATCTCGGGATCTATGGCCGCAAGCCCGCCTTCGAGATCGACGATGGCGAATGGCAGCGCTTCTTCGAGGTCAACGTCATGAGCGGTGTGCGCTTCACCCGCCACTACGCGCCGGAAATGGCCAGCCGTGGCTGGGGCCGCATCGTCTTCGTCTCGAGCGAATCGGCGCTGAACATCCCGAAGGAGATGATCCACTACGGCATGACCAAGACCGCGCAGCTGTCTCTATCACGCGGCTTCGCCATGGAACTCGCGGGCACAGGGGTCACGGTGAACGCCTTGCTGCCCGGCCCGACGCACACCGAGAATACCGACCGGATGCGCGCCGAACGGGCCCAGGCCACCGGCGTGAGCGTCGCGGAGATCGAGGCCGGCTTCCTGCGCGATTTTCGGCCGACCTCGCTGATCCGCCGCTTCACCTCTTCGGAGGAGGTGGCGGCACTCGGCGTCTATCTCTGCAGCGAAGCCGCGTCCGGCACCTCTGGCGCCGCCATGCGCGTCGATGGCGGCGTCGTGAACCAGATCATGTGAGGCTCAATTCACGTCGAGCTTCAGTCCTTCCTTGTCGATGACGCCCTTCCATTGCGCGATCTGCGCGTTGACGAAGGCGTTGAACTGGTCGGGCGTGCCGTAGGCGGGGAAGCCCGCCATGGTCTTGATGCGCTCCAGGGTCTTCGGATCGGCGAGCCACGCCTTCATCTGGGCGTTGAGCGAATCGACGATGGGCTTGGGCGTGTTGGCCGGCAGGAAGACGCCGAACCAGGTCGAGACGTCGAATGGCTTCAGCTCCGGCATGGTCTCGCTGATCGGGACCAGATCGGGGGTCAGGGGGTTGCGCTGCGCCGAGGTGAGGCCCAGCGCCCGCAGCTTGCCCGCGCGAACGAACTCGATGGCGGTCGTGAGATTGTCGAAGAAGAACTGGGTGACGCCAGCCGTCAGGTCGACCAGCGCCGGCGCCGCGCCACGATAGGGGATGTGCTCGGCTTTCGTGCCCGTGAGCTGCAGGAACCAGGCGCCGCACAGGTGGGGAGACTGGCCGGTGCCCGACGAGGCATAGGAAGCCTTGCCGTTCTGCGCCTTCAGCCAGGCCACGAACTCCGGCACCGTCTTGGCCGGCACCGACGGGTGGACGACCAGCACGTTGGGGGCGGTGATGGCATTGGACACCGGGATCAGGCTGGCCGGCGTGTAGGGCATGTTGCGGTAGAGCGAGTAGGCGATCGACTGCGGGCCGATATTGCCCATCAGGATCGTGTTGCCGTCCGGCGCCGATTTGACGACCTCGGTCGAGCCAATGACGCCGCCGGCGCCCGACTTGTTGTCGACCACGCAGGACTGGCCCCAGGCCTCGGTCAGATGGGATGCCAGCAGGCGGGCAGCGATGTCGGTGGTGCCGCCGGGCGCGGCCGGGCAGACGATGCGAACATTCTGGGTCGGCTTCCACGCGGCCTGGGCCTGCAGACCCCGGGGCAGCAGCGCCGCCGCGGGCAGGGCAGCCGCGGTGCCCAAGGCGGCACGACGGGTCAGATTGCGGATCATTATTCCTCCCTTTGATTCGTGTTTGTTACCGACCACCTAGCATGGCCGCGCTGGCAAATCCGCCACAATTCCCGTATCTATTCGACGCGCGGTCGCCCCGGACTGCCGGGCTTTTCCGGCGGTTTGTCCCTCTCTTTCAACGGGTCCGCGCCAAGGAGGAATATCTTGAAGAGGCGCACTTTCGTCGCCGGCTCGGTCGCGCTCGCCGCCGGTACCCTGGCCGCCCCGGCCATCGCCGCCACGATCAAGCCCTACAGCTGGGATCTCAACCCGCCGATGGACTCGCGCGATAACTTCATCGCCTGGGGCAAGGCCCGCGGTGAGGATCCCGTTTCGCTCGGCCAGCGCTGGGACCGTTTCCAGGCCCTGATCCGGAACAAGGACATCTGGGGCCAGGCGACGATGCGCGCCTTCCTGCTCACCCCGCGCGAAGAGTTCGCCGCGATCAGTCCGGCGATTGCCAAGCGCGGCTACGAGCATGCCTTCCTCGATATCGGGTACGGCGTGACCATGTCCGGCCCGCACGTCCAGGGCCGCATGACCAACGTCATCGACGTGAAGCGTGGCGAGAAGGTGCTGGAGATCGGCACCGGTTCGGGCGTGCAGTCGGCCTACATCGCCAACCTCACCGAGAACGCCTACACGATCGAGATCATAGCGCCGCTCGCCCAGCGCACGCGGGGCCTGTACGACAAGCTGATCGACAAGGGCTACACCGAGTACAAGCACATCAAGACGAAGGCTGCCGACGGCTTCTACGGCTGGGAAGAGGCCGCGCCGTTCGACAAGATCATCGTGACCTGCGGCATCGACCATGTGCCGCCGCCGCTGCTGCAGCAGCTCAAGGCCGGCGGCCTGATGGTGATTCCGGTCGGCCCGCCGGGCGCGCAGCGCGTGCTCAAGGTGACCAAGACGCAGGGCGCCGACGGCTCCATCACCACGAGCCGCGAGGACATCTACGGCGGCAAGATCGTGCCGTTCGTGCCCTTCACCAAGCTCGAAGGCGACAAGATCGTCGGCACGCACAACCGCTAACCGTTATACGGCTGGCGTCACGGTACCGGTGTCATCCCGAGCATCGCGAGGGACCTTTCGCAACCAGCAAAGGTCCCTCGGCCTGCGGCCTCGGGATGACAGTCAAGATCGGAACGGCTGAAGCCTTCCCCTCTAGAGATCGCACGAAGCGATCCAACAAGAACAACGGAGATCCCCCTTGTCCGTCACGGTCGATCTCGATCACCGCCCGCCACTTTCCTTTTATCTGTCCGTAGGCCTGGTCGCCGGCAGCATCATTGCGCTGCAGATCGGCATCATGCGCGTGTTCTCCGTCGGCAGCTGGGCCCATTTCGGCTCGCTCGTGGTCAGCCTCGCCATGTTCGGCTTCGGCCTCACCAGCGCGGTGATGTGCGTCGGCAAGGGCTGGTTCGAACGCCACTGGGTGGGCTCCGTGAAGGGTGCGCTGCTCGCCTTCGGTCCGCTGATGGTGGTGTGCAACCTCGCCGCCCAGCAGGTGCCGTTCAACGCGATCTTCCTGATCTCCGATCCGGTTCAGAAGTGGCGCCTGTTCGCCAACTTCGTGCTCTATTTCCTGCCGTTCCTGGCAGGCGCCCTGTATCTCGGCGTCATCTTCCTGAAGGCCAAGAAGACCTTCAGCCGCGTCTATTTCGCCGATCTTGTCGGCTCGGGCCTGTGCGGCCTCACCGTGCTGCTGGCGATGTATGCCTGGCGGCCCGACGACCTCATCATGGCGCCGCTGCTCCTGTGGCTGGCCGGCGGCATCCTGTGGTTCGTGGCGCTGGGTGATCGCCGCGGCACCGCCGCGATCGTCGTCGTCGCCATCCTGTCGGCAGCCGCGCACCATTTTGCGCCGCAGGTGCTGGGCATCCCCAAGCTCGCCGTATCGGACTACAAGGGCGTTTCCTACGCCCGCAAGTTCCCCGACGCCAAGCGGGTCTACGAGCGTGCCTCGCCGTTCGGCTACATCGAGGTCTATGCCAGCTCGTATCTGCACTTCGCGCCAGGCCAGTCCGACAATGCGGCCTTCAACCTGAAGAAGATGCCGTCGAACGCCTATCTCGGCCTCTACATCGATTCCGAGGGCCCCGCCGGCATCATCAAGGATCTGCCGGCCGAAGAGACGGCGTACTTCAAGTATCTGCCGATGTACTACCCCTACCTGCTGAAGAAGGACCCGAAGACCTTCGTGGTCCAGTTCGGCGGTGGCATCTCGACGGCGGTGGCGCTGAAGTCCGGCTCCAGCGAGGTCACGGTGGCCGAGGGCAACCCGGCGCTGCTCTCAGCCTTTCGCGAGGACAAGTTCCTGCGCGACTTCACCGGCGACGTCCTGAACAACCCGAAGGTCAACGTCATCGACTATGACGGCCGCCTCTACGTCGCCCATACCAAGAACCGCTACGACGTGATCGACCTGTCGCTGGCCGATTCGGCCGGCCTGTCGAGCCCCGGCGGCTTCTCGATCGTCGAGAAGTATTCCTACAGTCGCGAGGCGATGAGCGCCTACATGCGCGCCCTGACCCCGGGCGGCGTTCTGTCGGTGACCTTGTGGAACAAGGAAGAGCCGCCCAAGTCGGTGTTGAAGCTCTACGCTACGATGGCGGCCGCGGCCCGCGACGTTGATGGCGGCAAGGACATCGCCCAGAAGTTCTATGTCGTCTCGTCCTACCTCTCGACCGCCACCGTGCTCTACAAGCGCGACGGTTTCACGCCCAAGGAGATCGAGGAACTCAACGCCCACACCAAGGCGATGTCGTTCGACGAGATCTACTATCCCGGCTTCAAGGTCGACACGTCCGGCCTGAAGCAGATCCTGCAGGACTATCGCGACCAGTTTTTCTTCGCCGGTCAGGCCCACGACCCGACCGCGCCTGCAGAGACGGAGCCCAACGACAAGCCGCCGCCCGGAGCGACGACAGAAGGGGCTCCCGGGGCAGCCGAAGCCAAGGTCGACGGCCCGCCGCCAGCGCCGGTCGTGCCGGCGACCGTGCTCGGCCGCCTTGCGTGGCACTATCTGATCAACGGTGGCTGGCAGCAGGTCGCCGACGAGTACGTCTTCGACACCCGCATCCTGACCAATCACCAGCCGTACTTCGCCGCCTACATCAAGGTGCCGGACCTGCTGAAGTTCACCGACCGGCTCGAGCTGGTGCAGGACGAGTGGGGTTACCTGCTGCTGTGGGCGACGCTCGGCATAGCGACCGTCTTCGCGCTGACCCTCGTGCTGTTCCCGGTCGTGTTCGGCTGGCGCACCATCTTCAGCCGCTACCCGGGCAAGGCCGGCACGATGCTGTACTTCCTGTGCCTCGGCCTCGGCTACATCATCGTCGAGGTGGGCATGATCTCCCACTTCATCCTGGCGCTCTCCAACGCCACGGTCTCGGCCTCGGTGCTGATCACCGGCATGCTGGTCTTCTCCGGCATGGGCAGCTTCTTCTCCGAGCGCTATCTCGACCGCGCACGCTCGTTCATGCCGAAGGTGTTCCTCGCGATCTTCGCGATCCTGGCGACCTATGCCTTCACCATCGACTACGCACTCGACTGGATCGGCACCCTGCCCTACGCGCTGCGTATCGTGCTCTGCCTGGCGATCGTCTTCCCGCCGGCCTTCCTCATGGGATTCCCCATGCCGACCGCGATGACGCTGCTCGGCCGCCTGGGCAAGGATCACATGTTCCTGTGGGCGTGGGGCATCAACGGCTGCTTCTCGGTGATCGGCGCCGCACTGGTGCCGATCGTGGCGACCAGCTTCGGCCTGCCGGCCGTGGTTCTGGTCGGCGCCTTCGCCTATCTGATCGCGCTGCCGGCCTTCTTCTCCGTCATCATGCCACTTCCGGGGGCAGGGCGGCCCGCCACCGCGTGAAGCGGCGGGCGCTGATGCTGTGGGCTCTCCTGATGCCGACCGCCGCGCAAGCCCAGCCAAAGAAGCCCAGCAAGCCCAGCAAGCGGCAGGCGGCGAAGCCTGCCGCAAAGCCTGCCCCGCCCGGACCGCCGCCCGGCCTGAAGGAGGCGAAGACGCAGCTCGTGGCGTTCGACGCCTCGCCCTTTCCCTATCGCGGCTTCATTCCGGGTACGACGAAGCCCTTTTTCGACGCGCGTGACGGCAAACGGCGCGGCCATACGACGGGTCGCGGCGACGTCTATTGGGAGGAGACGACCTACGGCGATCGCCGGTCGCTGCTCTACCTGCCACAGGGGTTCGACCCGTCGCGGCCGGTGATGATCCTGCTGTACCTCCATGGCCAGGGCGCGACCCTGGAGCGCGACGTCGTGATGCGCCAGGCGGTGCCCCGGCAGGTCGACGAGTCGGGCAAGAACATCGCCCTGGTGGCGCCGCAGCTCGCTTATGACGCGCTCGATTCGAGTGCCGGCAATTTCTGGCGCGGCGGTCATTTCGCCCGTTATGTCGACGAGGCAGCGGAACGTCTGATGCGCCTGTATGGCGATCGCAAGTCCGGCCGCGGCTTCAACCTCGCGCCCGTGACGATCGCCGCCTACAGCGGTGGCTATCTGTCGGCTGCCTATGCGCTGGAGCGCGGCGGCGCCAACCATCGCGTGAACGGGCTGATCCTGCTGGATGCGCTCTATGGCGAGGAGCCGAAGTTCGCCGCCTGGTTCGCCGCTCGCCGCCGCCAGGCCTTCCTGCTGAGTGCCTTCACCGACTCGACCCGGGAGGAGAATGCGACCCTGCAGGGGCTGCTGAGCAAGCGCCGCATTCCCCTCACCCGCACCGTTCCGAAGACCCTGACACCGGGCACCGCCTGTTTCGTGGGGCCCACGGGTGGGCTCGATATGCATGGCGATTTCGTTACACGCGCGTGGCAGCCGGACCCTTTGAAGCAGGCGCTTTCCGCGATTCCCGGATACGAGCCGGTTCATGGTAAAAAGAGCGCATGAACGACCCGCTGCGCCAGGAACTCTTGGAAATCTTCGTCGGCCGCGCCACGCGGCGCTACGGTCTCTCGGACATCAACCAGCTCCAGCATGCGCTGCAGTCGGCGGCGCTGGCCGAGGCGGATGGCGCACCGCCGGCGACCGTGCTGGCCTCGCTACTGCACGATGTCGGACACATGATCCACGGGCTGGGCGAAGATCCAGCCTCGCAGGGGATCGACGACGTGCATGAGGAGCTGGGTGCGCAATGGCTGGCCGAGCGGTTCGAGCCCGCGGTCAGCGAGCCGGTCCGCCTGCATGTGACGGCCAAGCGCTATCTCTGCACGGTCGAGTCCGACTATTTCGGCAAGCTGGCGCCCGACTCGGTGCGCAGCCTCGAACTCCAGGGCGGACTGATGTCGCTCGACGAGGTCGAAGCCTTTCGCGCCAATCCCTATCACGCCGAGGCGGTGCGTCTGCGCCGCTACGACGAGGAAGCCAAGGACCCGCGTGCCCGTACTCCCGACTTCGACCACTACCTGCGCCACGTCCCGGCCTGCCGTCGCGCCTGAGGCCGCATGATCTCCCGTTCCGACGTCGAGGCCGCCTGGGGCCTGATCCGGGCGCATGTGCGCCGCACACCGATCATCGAACTCCCTGCCGGCTCGCTTGGCGTGACGGCTCCGCTGGCCCTGAAGCTCGAATCGCTGCAGGTCAGCGGCACGTTCAAGGGGCGCGGTGCGTTCCACAAGCTTCTCGCCTCGACGGTACCGGCGGCCGGCATCATCGCAGCCTCGGGCGGCAATCACGGCGCCGCGGCGGCCTATGCCGCCCGCGCCCTGGGCCATCGCGCCGAGATCTTCGTGCCGACCATCGCCGCACCCGCCAAGGTCGCGCGGCTGCGCAGCTACGGCGCGGTCGTGAACCAGATCGGCGCGGTCTATGCCGAAGCCCGGGCCGCTTCCGAAGCCCGCGCCGCCGAGACCGGTGCACTCATGGTGCCGGCCTATGAAGACGAGGTCGTGTTCGCCGGCGCGGGCAGCGTCGCGCTGGAATTCGCCGAGCAGGCCGAGTTCGACACGCTGCTGATCGCCGTCGGCGGCGGCGGCCTGATCGCCGGCTGCGCCGCCGCAATCGGCTCCGTGAAGAAGATCGTCGCCGTCGAGACCGAAGGCACGCCGACCCTGCACGAGGCGCTGAAGGCCGGGAAGCCGGTCGACGTCGCGATCTCCGGCATCGCCGCCGACGCGCTGGGCGCCAGCCGCATCGGCACGCCCAACTTCGAGCTGGCCCGCACGTTGGTCCGCGACTCCGTGCTCGTCACCGACGAAGCCGTCCGCGAGACGCAGCGCGCGCTATGGGACGAACTGCGCATCGTCGCCGAACCGGCCGGCGCCACCGGCCTCGCCGCATTGCGCGCCGGCGCCTATCGCCCTGCACCGGGCGAGCGCGTCGCGACGCTCATCTGCGGCGCCAACACCGATCCGGGGTCGGTGGCCTAGCCCTTTCCATTCGCTGGTATCCCGAGGAGTATCGCGATCAGGTAGGGGAGCAGTCCAAATGGCAAAGAACACTAACGGCAAGCCAGTCGCCGTGGTCATCGGCGCGACGTCGAAATGGCAGGCCGATGGCCGCAACACCAGGCTGGCCCATGGCAAGGCGGTAGACGGCAGTGATTTGCCGGTCGGTGTGCGCTGGGGCATCGGCGGCGCCATTGCCCAGAAGTTCGCGGCCGAGGGGTTCTTCGTCGTGCTGACGACCCGAACTGCTGCCAACGCATCGGCGCTCGAAGCGGCGATCCGGACGCAGGGCGGCGACTGCATCATCGTCGAGCTCGATCTCTCGCGGCAGGAGTCGGTCGCCGCGGCCTTCGCCACGATCCGTAACGACGCCGGCGATCCGCACGTCGTGGTCTACAACGCGGGCTATCTCGAAGGCCGCGACCTGCCGCCCGAGAAGGAACTGCTCGAGCACATCCCAGTGGAGATGTTCGATACTGCCCAGCACATCGCCAGCCGCGGCCCGTTCCTGGTCGCCAAGAAAGTCCTGCCGGCGATGCGCAAGCGCGGCGAGGGCTCGTTCTTCTTTTCCAACAATTCTAGGCGGCAGACTCATAATGCCTGAGCCAAAGTCGTACGGCAGCGAGCTTTGCCATGGCAAGGTAGTTCAGGGCGATGCGGTCGAAGCGAGTGCAGACGTGCCTGAACTGCTTGAGTTTTCCGAT
>JAGNNA010000424.1 GCA_017990895.1 Reyranella sp. | reverse complement strand
GGGCGTAGATCTCCGGATAGTCGAACTCCATCAGCACGTCGGCGCCGGCAATCCCGAGATGGGCCGCGCCGAAGGCCACGAAGGTCGCCACGTCGAAGGAGCGGACGCGGATGATGTCGAGGTCGGGATGGTTGGTCGCGAAGCGGAGCTGGCGGGCATCGGGATCGGCGAAGGCCGGCTCCGGGACGATTCCGGCAGCCGCAAAGACGGGGCCGGCCTCCTTGAGGATGCGACCCTTGGGCAGCGCCAGGATGAGTTTCTCGTTAGCGTCGCTCGACACGACTTGTCTCCAGTAACGAATGCCCGCCCCTGATCGGAGCCGGAAAGGCTATTCGACCGGGTGGGCGGGCTTCCACGGGGTGGGCCATGGCTCCCCGACATCTCCCAAATGGCATGCGAGCCGACCGATTTCCAGCCGTATGGCCCGCCCCGCCGAAAAGCGCAGCAGGACTGAATGGTCGTTCTCCAGCACCACGGCGAGCAATTCCAGCATCCGGTCGGGCTCCGCCGTGGGGATGTCATGGTGCCGCACGGCGGTGACGTCGTTGAAAACGAGGGCCGAATGGGTCCGGGTATGGCCGATCCCCTGCTCCGGATCTGCTTCCCACCGGAACCGGTTGAGCAGCAGGACGAACCGGCCTTCCTCCTTCAGGAAGGCGCAGTCACGGACCGCCACCAGCGCGTCCTGGACGGCGGCCGAAATGATAGCCAGGTCGTCGGCGTCGAGCGCGGACAGCTTCAGTTTGGCCGTCATGCGTCCTAGCCCTTCAGCCGCTCGATATCGGCACCGCAGGCGCTGAGCTTCTCTTCGAGGCGCTCGAAGCCGCGGTCGAGATGGTAGACGCGATGCAGCATCGTATCGCCCTCGGCCGACAGAGCCGCGATGGCGAGCGACACCGAGGCGCGCAGGTCGGTGGCCATGACCTCGGCGCCGCGCAGCTTCGGCACGCCGCGCACCAGCGCCGACTGGTGATGGATGGTGACGTTGGCGCCCATGCGCGCCAGTTCCGGCACGTGCATGAAGCGGCTCTCGAAGATCGTCTCCGTGATCATCGAGGCGCCCTCGGCGCGGGTCATCAGCGCCATCATCTGGGCCTGGAGGTCCGTCGGGAAGCCGGGGAACGGCTCGGTCATCACGTCGACCCCGTGCAGCGCGCCGTTGGTCCGGTGCACCCGCATGCCGTTCTCGGTGTTTTCCAGCGTGACGCCGGCCGCTCGCAGGCTGGCGGCGACCGTGTCGATCAGGTCGACCTGGCCTCCGATCAGCTCGACGTCGCCCGCCGTCATAGCGACGGCCATGGCGTAGGTGCCGGTCTCGATGCGGTCGGGAATGACCGCATGTTCGATGGGCTTGAAGGAGGTCACACCCTCGATAGTGAGCGTCTCGGTGCCGATGCCGCCCACGGGGACGCCCATGGCCGAAAGGCATTCGGCGAGGTTGGCGATCTCGGGCTCGCGCGCGGCGTTGTCGAGCACGGTGGTGCCCTTGGCCAAAGCCGCCGCGATCATCAGGTTCTCGGTGGCGCCGACCGATACTTTCGGGAAGGTGTAGCGTGCCCCCTTGAGGCCCTTGGGCGCGCGCGCGACCATGTAGCCGCCGTCGATGTCGATCTCCGCGCCCATCGCCCGCAGGCCGGCAATGTGCAGGTCCACGGGGCGCGCGCCGATGGCGCAGCCGCCCGGCAGCGAGACCCTGGCCTGGCCCTCGCGCGCCAGCAGCACGCCCAGCACCAGCATCGAGGCGCGCATCTTGCGCACGATGTCGTAGGGCGCCGTGGTCGAGGTGATCTTCGCGGCCTTCAGCACCAACGTCGTGCCATGGCTGTGGCCGTTCTCGCCGGCGGTCGCCTCGATCTCCACACCGTGCTGGCGCAGCAGCTGCATCATCGTGCTGATGTCGGCCAGCCGCGGCACGTTGTGCAGGGTGAGCGGCTGGTCGCTCAGCATCGAGGCCACCATCAGCGGCAGGGCCGCGTTCTTGGCGCCGGAGATGCGGATCTGGCCCTTGAGCTGGCGGCCGCCCCTGATGCGAATTCTGTCCATGGTCGCCTCCGCTCAGATTTTCGGCAGGGTGACGCCGCGCTGGCCCTGATACTTGCCGGCCTTGTCGCGGTAGGAAACCTCGCAGGGCTCGTTGCCCTGGAGGAAGAGGAACTGGCAGGCGCCCTCGTTGGCGTAGATCTTCGCGGGCAGCGGCGTGGTGTTGGAGAATTCCAGCGTCACGTGGCCCTCCCACTCCGGCTCCAGCGGCGTCACGTTCACGATGATGCCGCAGCGCGCATAGGTGGACTTGCCGACGCAGATCACCAGCACGTCACGTGGAATGCGAAAATATTCGACGGTCCGGGCCAGCGCGAAGGAATTGGGTGGGATGATGCAGACTTCGGTATTGCGATCCACGAAGCTCTGCTGGTCGAAGTTCTTGGGGTCGACCACCGACGAGTTGACGTTGGTGAAGATCTTGAAATCGGTGCCGACCCGCGCGTCGTAGCCGTAGGACGACAGGCCATAGGAAATGACGCCTTCACGCTTCTGGGCGTCGACGAAGGGCTCGATCATGCCCTTTTCCTGCGCCATGCGGCGAATCCAGCGGTCGGAAAGAATGCTCATGTGAGGGCGCTTCTAAACGAGGGAGGGGGTCGGCTCAACCGCCGGTCTTGCCTGCGGTCGGATCGGTGCCCTGTCCCGGCCCCGACGGTTTCGGGACCTCCCCCTTGGCGCGTGCCTGCGCCTTGCGCCGCTTCAGGTTCTCGCGCAGGGCGGCGGCAAGCCGGTCCGCGCGTTCGTCCTTCTCCGGGACCTGTTTCGAGGGGGCGGTCATTCGGAAAAGAATACACCATTGCGGGGTGGTCGGGGCAGCCCCGTCTGCCACCCCGCCCGCCCGTCGGTGGTACCGCCTCAGTCTCCTGCCGCCGGCGCCTCGATATGCTCGCCGGCACCGCGCTTCTTCGAATGGTCGGCCGCCAGCATCACGTAGACGGCCGGCACCACGAACAGGGTGAAGAGCGTGCCGACCGCGAGGCCACTGGCGATCACCAGGCCCATCGAGAAGCGCGACAGGGCGCCGGCGCCGGTCGCCATGATCAGCGGGACGACGCCCAGCACCATCGCCGCCGTGGTCATCAGGATCGGTCGCAGCCGGATGGCGGCGGCCTCGAGGATGGCCTCGCGCCGCGACTTGCCGGCCTCCTGCAGCTCGTTGGCCACCTCGACGATCAGGATGCCGTGCTTGCTGATCAGGCCCATCAGGGTGACCAGGCCGACCTGGGTGTAGATGTTCAGGGTCGCCCCCGGCATGCCCACCGTGCTGAGCGCCATCAGGAAGATAAGCGCGCCCGCGATCGACATCGGGACCGAGAAGAGGATGATCAGCGGATCGCGGAAGCTCTCGAACAGCGCCGCGAGCGACAGATAGATGATGATCAGCGCGAAGCCGAAGGTGACGATGAAGCCGCCGCTCTCCTGAATGAACTGGCGCGACGCGCCGCCATAATCGATCGAGTAGCCTTGGGGCAACGTGCGCTGCGCCAGCTCCTTCAGGGTCTGCAGCGCCTCGGCCTGCGACACGCCCGGGAAGGCGACGCCCTGGATGGTGGCGCTGTTGAGCTGCTGGAAGTGATTGAGCGACTGCGGGATCGCCTTGGTCGCGATCGAGGCAACGGTCGACAGCGGCACCGTCGTGCCGTCGCCGGCCTTGATGTGATAGTCGAGGATCTGGTCGATGTTCTGCCGCGAGGACTGCTGGACCTGCGGGATCACCTTGTAGGAGCGACCGTCGAGCGCGAAGTAGTTGACGTAGCCGCCGCCCAGCATCGAACCCAGCGCGCCGCCGATGTCGCTCATCTTCAGATCCAGCGCCGAAGCCTTGTCGCGATCGATCACGACCGTGGCCTGGGGAGCGTCGATCTTGAGATCGGTGTTGAGGAAGATGAAGCGGCCGGTGGCGAGCGCCTCCTGCAGGAACTTCTGCGCCACGTCGTTCAGCGCCTCGAACCCGCCCGTCGTGTTGATGACGAACTGGATCGGCAGGCCGGTGGAGCCCGGTAGCGGCGGCGGCTGG
>JAGNNA010000423.1 GCA_017990895.1 Reyranella sp. | reverse complement strand
GGCCCGTCATGTTCACGTTCGGCGTACACGGCGCCGATGCAGACCACCCGATGGAAGGGAGCCTTCAGGAATATCTCGGCGGGATCCTGATCGGGGCGCGCATACTTTTCGGCAATGGCGCCGCGTACGGTCTCGTCGGGCATCGTGGCGTCGAGGCGAAGAAGCCGCCGGGCGATCGCGAGGTCGGGGACGGTTTCCAGGTCGAACACGACGTAGTTGGTCACGCGTCACTTCTCCAGGTTGGTCGCACGTTAATCGCATCTTGCCTTCGCGATGGAGTTTCGACCGTCGACTGGTCGGTCGCAATGTGGAAGCAGATGCTAGGAACTCATAGCCAACCGTTTTCCCTGAAGGCAGAGAGATCGACGCCGGGAGGCGCATACCACCCCTCGGCGCCGTAACGCGCCCCGAGTTTTTGCGCGACTTCCTTGTTGCCGTAAGGAATTCTGAGCGGGGTGTTGCGGCCGACATCACGCAGGTGAAGGCCGGGCGCCTTTACCGGTGGATTGCCGAACGCCGGCTTTCGGGGCTTCTTGCCGCGCACCGCTTTCGTGGGCGATGAGTCAGGAGCTGTCTTACCCGTGGCCCGGCGGCGCTTGCGGGCAAGTTGAGTGCCCTCAGTTCCTGAGGCGTGCACAGGGGTTGTCGCTCCGGAA
Source organism: Reyranella sp. (assembly GCA_017990895.1). Classification (GTDB taxonomy): domain Bacteria; phylum Pseudomonadota; class Alphaproteobacteria; order Reyranellales; family Reyranellaceae; genus Reyranella. The sequence goes on along the minus strand of JAGNNA010000423.1, from coordinate 3,409 downwards.
GCAGGTGCCTCTGCCGTCTCTCCACCGGCTTTCTTGGGGGCGTGTTGCTCAAGGAATGCACGGCAAATGGGGCCGGATGTGCCATAGCCAGCTGGGAGCCTGACGCCTTTCTGACGAGCAAGTGCCACGGCAAACTGTTTCATCGCCGACGTCGGTGGACGTTCGCCACCGCCGCCGCCGCGTGCAGGACCAAGCAATGGCGGTCCGCCGGACGCAGGACCGCGTGTCAGCTTGCCGATAATGCGCAGCGCCACGTCACATACCGCATCGATGGCGCCCACCATCTCCTGCTTGCCGACCACGACATCGTCCAGGAGGCACTCGAGCTGCGCCGTAACGCCGGGATCGACCAGGGCGGGGTCAGCCTGCTTCAATACGCCGAACAGTTTGAGCCCGGTGTCGGTGGGAACGATGTTCTTTCCTTGGGCGACCAGAAAATCCTGCCTCTTCAGCCCGCCGATAATCTCGGCGCGGGTCGCCGGCGTGCCGATGCCTTTGGCCTCCTTCAACCGATCCCGCAGGACCTCGTCGTCCACGAACCGCCAGGCATTCTGCATCGCCTCGATCAGCGTGCCCTCGCTGTAACGGGGAGGGGGCTTGGTTTCCTTGGTCTCGACGGTCGGATTGTGCAGGCGCGCGGTCTCGCCGTCCCGCATCGCAGGAAGCAGTAGCCCGCCATCACCCTTCTCGTCGGCTGGCTGCCATTCCGGGAAGGCCGCACGCCATCCGAGGTCGATGGGCTGGCGACCGGTCGCCTTGAATGGGAAGCCCTTCACGTCAAGCGTCGCGGTCGTCTGCCGGTAACGGAAGTCGGGCATGAGGCTGGCGAGATAGGCTCGGGCGATGACGTCGAACAGCTTCTTCTCGTCGAGGGACAGGCGCGGCCAGACTTCGCGCAAGCTGTCGACGGTGTTGACGTTGGGGATGACCGCGTGATGGCTGGCCCCTTCGAGCCCCTTGTCGTGGAATGGCCCGCTCGCGCCTCGACGAATGATCGGCGGCGCGGGAACGGGGATCGCCTTGAAAGACTGACCGACTTGTAGGCCGGCCACGATCTTGGGCACGTCCGTGATCAGGCTCTCTGGCAGATAGCGCACCTCCGCGCGAGGGTAGGTGATGATCTTCTTGCCTTGGCCGTCATAGAGCTCTTGCGCGACCTCTAGGGTCTTGGCTGCCGACCATCCGAACCGCGACGAGCAGAGTTTCTGCAGCGAGGGAAGGTCATGCAGTTTGGGTGGGCTTTGCTTCTTGTCCTCGACTTTCACCTCGAGCGGCCCCTCAAAGCTTTGGGCCGCTGACGCGACGGTGTCGGCGTCTTCCTTCTTTAGGATGCGGTCTTGCGGTGCATACCGCATCTTGAACTCGCCGCTGGCGACCGTCGCCGTAGCGACGACTTCAAAATAGGTTGCCGGTACGAAGTTCCTGATCTCGAGTTCGCGCTTGCAAACGATCGCCAGCGTCGGCGTCTTTACGCGCCCAACACCGATCACCCCTCGGGCGCTCTGTCCCAGGATGACGGTCGCGGTGCGGGTGAGCGAGAGATTGTAAATCTGGTCGGCCTGCCGACGCGCGACGGCGGCGGCGTACAGCCGGGCATACTCGGAGTTGGGCTTTGCCTGACCAAAAGCATCGCGGATGGTCTGGGAGTCCTGCGCGGTGAACAGGACCCGCATGACCTCACCGCGATACTTATAGTGTTCGAGGATCTCCTGGCCGATCAGCTGACCCTCGCGATCGCAGTCCGTGGCCAGCCACACCCGCTTTGCCGAGCGTAACGCCTCCCGGATGGCCGCAAGCTTGGCAGCCTTGTTGCCACCGGCCGCGGGTCGTGTGCCGTACAGCCCCTCGGGCTTCAGCAGGATCGCCGACCAGCGCTTCCATGCAGGGTCCGCATCCTCCGGTTCCTGCAGGTCGATCAAATGGCCTTCCGCCGGAAGGATGGCGCCATAGCGGGCACCGACGGCCGCGCGAACATCCTTCGCCTGGCTGGTCTTCTCCGTAATGACGATCTGGTCGGCCATTTAGGGGCTCATCTGACGAATCGATTCGACTCCGAATCAACAAGAACATATAAAGAACATGCGGCGATCACAACCGTCGTCTGACCTGTTTGCGCGATTCCGCCAGCCAGAAGGGGAAGCCTGGTGGCCTTCGGTCGATTTATCCGCCGTGTGCGCGAGGAGCGGGAGATGACGCTCACCGAACTCGCCCGGCGTGTCGAAGTTTCCATTGCCTATCTGTCGCGCATCGAGCGCGAGCGGGAGAACTCGCCGCCGGACCGTTTGATGGAAGCCCTGGCGCGCGCCCTCAGGGCGACGCGGTCGAGAGCGTTCTTCCCCAGCAGGCGCGGTGCCAGATGCTCGTCGATCACCGACTTCATGCCCGCCAGCGTCTCGCCGGTCATGGTCATGCTTTCGCCGGCCTCGCCCCAGCCGACCAAGCCATTGCTGGCCTCGACCCGGACGAGTAGCGAGCGGCTGCTGGTTATCAGTCCGGCAAAGGAATGGAGGGGTTTGCGCAACGGCAGCGCGATGCCGATCGCCTCGATGCTCTTGATCGCGGTGGGAATGGTCATTGCAGGGCGGCGAGGCGGCTGGGGGTGACGATGTGCTGCGGGAAGGCCGTCGTGTAGGCGGCGGCGGCCTGCAAAGCCTGCTCGTCGCGCGTGCGTCGGGCGACGATCTGCAGCCCTACCGGCAGTCCATCCTTGGTATGGCCGCAGGGCACCGCGGCAACCGGCAGGCCGACGACGCTGAAGGCATAGGTGAAGCGATAGACGTCGTAGTAGCGCGCGATCGGCTTACCCCACCGATGATGCCGACAGCTTCACCAAAGTTGGCCTGCGCATGCCCCGGCGGGTGCACCAGTGGCACGAACATCTCGCGCTGCCGCTGACGCTGCTCCAACACGTAGTCCTTCACGATGGTCAGGCCGCCGCCATAACCAGGCTCGGCGCGCAGCCGCTCGAAGATCCGCTTCGAGGTGTGACGCTGCTTCGCTGGACCGCCCTTATCATCCTCCAGGATCTGATCGATGATTCCGACGAACGGGTCCAGCTTCGGCCGGGCCGGTGGGCGGCTACGCCGGTATCCGGGCGGAACCGAGAAAGCCAGCATCTTCGCTACAGTCCGCGGGTCGATCCCGAAACGTCGCGCCGTCTCACGACGGCTCAGACCCTCAATTCGCACCGAATGTCGGACCTGCCTGTAAAGCTCCACGCCCTTCATCCCTCCGCCCTCTGCACTCAATGCAAAGAGCTATCTCCCGAGGCATTTTTGCTCGGGCGCAACCAGACGCTCCGGCCGCTTCAGTGAGGGATTTTCTCTCGGCGCTTACAGGCAGCCCACGGCTTTCTCCGAACCCAACAGAATGATAGCATTCTTAGCATTCGAAGGAGGCATCCGGAGAA
>JAGNNA010000422.1 GCA_017990895.1 Reyranella sp. | reverse complement strand
GCCCCAGGAGTTCCTCTGCGACGCTGACCAGAGCATGCTCGATGTGCTGCGCGGGCCGCTCGGCCTGACCGGCGCCAAGGAAGGCTGCGGCACCGGCGACTGCGGCGCCTGCACGATCACCCTGAACGGGCGGATCGTCTGCTCCTGCCTGATGCTGGCGGCCGAGGCCGAGGGGCAGAAGATCGGCACCATCGAAGGCATGGCCGGGGAGGAACTGCACCCGCTGCAGCAGAAATTCCTCGAATCGGCGGCGCTTCAGTGCGGCATCTGCACGCCGGGCGTCCTAATGGCTGCCAAGGCGCTGCTCGAGAAGAATCCCGATCCGACCGAGCACGAGGTGCGCTTCTGGCTGGCCGGCAACCTGTGCCGCTGCACCGGCTACGACAAGATCATCCGCGCCGTACTGGAAACCGCTGCCGAAATGAGGGCCGCACAATGAGCACCGAAACCGCCAACGACAACAAGTGGATCGGCAAGCGCACCATCCGGCCCGACGGCGCCGACAAGGTGACGGGGCGGGCGGCTTATGCCGCCGACACCACCATGCCCGGCATGATCTGGGGCAAGGTGCTGCGCAGCCCGCATCCGCACGCGCGCATCAAGTCGATCGACACCAGCAAGGCTGAAGCCCATCCCGGCGTGAAGGCCGTGATGACGGCCAAGGACATCGTGAACTTCCCGATCGAGAAGTCGGTGATGCTGGGCATCCAGGACATGCGCTGGATGTGCCGCAACGTCATGGCGCGCGAGAAGGCGCTGTTCGCCGGCCATCCGGTCGCGGCGGTCGCGGCGACCACGGAGAAGATCGCTGCTGAGGCCTGCAAGCTGATCGAGGTCGAGTACGAGGTGCTGCCGTTCGTGATCGACGTCGAGGAGGCCATGAAGCCCGACGCACCGATCCTGCACGACTTCATCAAATACAAGGACAAGCCCTCGAACATCGCCGGCACGCTGGAGCACAAGCTCGGCGACATCGGCGAGGGCTTCGCCAAGGCCGATGTCGTCATCGAGCGCAGCTTCCGCACACAGCCGGTGCACCAGGGCTATATCGAGCCGCATGCCTGCTTGGTCAGCGTCTCCGACGGCAAGGCCACGATCTGGAGCTCCAGCCAGGGCCAGTTCATGGTCCGCGCCATGTGCGCCTATCTGACGGGGCTGCCGCAGAACGACATCCGTGCCATTCCCGCCGAGATCGGCGGCGGCTTCGGCGGCAAGACGATCATCTACCTCGAGCCGCTGGCCCTGATCCTGGCGAAAAAGTCCGGCCGTCCGGTGAAGATGACGATGAGCCGGGCCGAGGTGTTCCACGCTTCCGGCCCGACCTCGGGCTCCTACAGCACGGTCAAGCTGGGCGCGACCAAGGACGGCACACTGGTGGCCGCGCAGGGCACTTTCTGCCTGCAGGCCGGCGCGCTGCCGGGCTCGCCCATCCGCGGCGCGGCGGGCTGCGCTTTCGCGCCCTACAATATCCCGAACGTGCACTCGTTCGGCTACGACGTGGTGTCCAACCGCTCCAAGGTCGCGGCCTACCGCGCGCCGGGCGCGCCGATCGGCGCCTATGGCGTCGAGTGCGTTATGGACGAGATGGCCGAGGCGCTGAAGATGGATCCGCTGGATTTCCGTCTGAAGAATGCCGCCCGGCAGGGGACCAAGGCCGCCCACGGCCCGGTCTACCCGCGCATTGGCTTCGTCGAGACGATCGAGGAAGCCAAGAAGCACGCGCACTACACGACGCCGCTGCCCAAGGCCAAGAACGGCAAGCTCTACGGCCGCGGCGTGGCCTCGGGTTTCTGGTTCAATGCGGGTGGCGAATCGAGCGCGCAGGTGAACATCAACGAGGATGGCACGGTCGTGGTGATCACCGGTCATCCCGACATTGGCGGCTCGCGCGCCTCGACCGCCAACATCACGGCTGAGCTGCTGGGCATCGACTACAAGAAGGTCTCGGTGCTGATCGGCGACACCAGCGTCATCGGCTTCAGCAACCTGACCGGCGGCAGCCGCGTGACCTACGCCTCGGCCATGGTCGTGACCCACTCGACGGAACGGGTCATCACTCAGCTCCGCGAACGCGCGGCCAAGATCTGGAAGATCGATCCCGATGCGGTCGTCTGGGAGAACGGCGAGGCGCGGCCGGCCGGCGACAATGCCGGCAAGTTCGAGCCGCTCAGCCTCGGCCAGATCGCCGCGCAGGCCAGCGCCACCGGCGGCCCGATCGGCGCCGGGCAGCAGCTCAACACGACGGGGGCCGAAGGCGGCTTCGCCACGCACGTCTGCGACGTCGAGGTCGACCCCGACCTCGGCATCGTGCGTGTGCTGCGCTACACGGCCTTCCAGGATGTCGGTCGCGCCATCCATCCCAGCTATGTCGAGGGCCAGATCCAGGGCGGCGCCGCCCAGGGCATCGGGTGGGCGCTCAGCGAGGAGTACATCTACAACAAGGACGGCAAGCTCGATAATCCGAGCTTCCTCGACTATCGCATGCCGGTCAGCTCCGACCTGCCGATGCTCGACTCGGTGATCCTGGAGATCCCCAATCCGAAGCATCCGCAGGGCGTTCGTGGCGTCGGCGAGGTGCCGCTGGTGCCGCCGCTGGCCGCAGTGTCGAACGCGATCTACGACGCGCTCGGCCGGCGGTTCTACAGCCTGCCGATGTCGCCGCCGAAGGTGCTGGCGGCGATGGACATGGCCGCCGAATAGAGGGGGACTGGTGACGGCCTCGCACCGTCACCCTTTCACGAAGATGCGCGGCGCCTCAGCTGACGCTGGGGCGCTGCTCGAGGGCCGCATCGCCGGCGATCCATTCGCCGTTCATCGTGCAGCTTGGCATCGCGAGCTGGATCAGCGATTCGCCGTGCGCTTCGGGCGGGATCTGCTGGGCTTCGTCCTCGCCCGGAAAGGCCTCGCGGCGCATGAAGGTGCGCATCGGACCCGGGTTGAAGAGATTGACCTTCACCTGGGTATGCACGACCTCGGCAGCATAGATGCCCACCATCATGTCCAGAGCGGCCTTGCTCGTGGCGTACGCACCCCAATAGGGAATGATCCGGCGCGAGGCCCCGGAGGTCACGAAGATGGCGCGGCCGGCGTCGGAGCGGCGCAGCAGCGGGTCCATCGAGCGGATCAGGCGCCAGTTGGCGGTCACGTTCACCGCCATCACCTGCTCGAACACCTTGGGCTCGAAATGGCCCATCGGCGAGAGCGTACCCAGGATTGCGGCATTGCCCAGCAGCACATCCAGGCGGCCGAAACGGTCGAACAGCGCCTGGCCTAGCCGGTCGATACCCGGTCCGTCGGTGATGTCGAGGGGGACCAGGGTGGCCGCGCCACCGATCGCCTTGATTCGGTCGTCGACTTCCTCGAGGCCGCCTACGGTCCGGGCGACCAGCACGCAATGTGCGCCTTCGGCGGCATAGGCGAGGGCTGCCGCGGCCCCGAGGCCGCGCGAGGCGCCGGTGATCAGCGCAACGCGCCCCGCAAGGCGGCCGACGGCGGCTTCGGTCATGATCTTGAACTCAGGCCGATTCGACGAGGAGGGAAAGCTGGCGATCCTCGACGCCGACCACGTCGTCGAGCGCGATCGGATAGTCGCCGGTGAAGCAGGCGTCGCAGAAGGCGGGGTTGGCGCCGTCGCGGCCCGGCAGGCCCATCGCGCGATAGAGGCCGTCGATCGAGACGAAGGCCAGCGAATCGACGCCGATGAACTTCGCCATGCCGGCGACGTCGTATCTTGAGGCCAGCAGCTTGTCCTTGTCTGGCGTGTCGATGCCGTAGAAGCAGGGATCTGTGGTGGGCGGCGCCGCGATCCGCATATGCACTTCCTTGGCGCCGGCGTTGCGCACCATCTCCACGATCTTCATCGAGGTCGTGCCGCGCACGATCGAATCGTCGACCAGGATGACGCGCTTGCCCTCGATGTGGGCACGGTTGGCGTTGTGCTTCAGGCGCACGCCGAGATGGCGGATGTGGTCCGCCGGCTCGATGAAGGTGCGGCCGACATAGTGGTTGCGGATGATGCCGAGTTCGAACGGCAGCCCCGACTGGGCGGCGTAACCGATCGCGGCGGGCACGCCGGAATCCGGAAC
>JAGNNA010000093.1 GCA_017990895.1 Reyranella sp. | reverse complement strand
CCCTTTTCTTGATCACGGACAAGGCGCGGCGAACTGCCCCTTCCGCCTCGAAGAAGCGCAACAGGATCACGGCATCGGCCAGGTAGGTAACGTCCACCGGCGACTTCATTTCGCCGATGATTCCTTGCTGGGCCACTGTAACGAATGTCGAAACGCCGGTGCGATTCAGGTACTGAATCAGCTCGTGCATGTGTAGGACGAGCGAGTTCTCCTGCGGCATGGCGGCCTGGTAGCCGTTGAGGCTGTCGATCACGACGGTCTTCATCGCGGGCTCACCCGCCACCAGCCGGACGTTGTGCGCGAACTCTCCTGGCGACAATTCAGCCGCATCGAGCTGCATGATCTTCAGCCGGCCTGTCGCCTCCATCGCGCGAAAGTCGAATCCCAATGGTGCGGCACGATCGAACAGGAGACCGATCTCTTCGTCGAAAACGAACATTGCCGCCTTGTCGCCCTTGCGAATGGCTTCCGCCACGAACTGCCAAGCCAGGGTGGACTTGCCGGATCCGGCAGGTCCCGCCAACAAGGTACTCGAACCCTGCTCGATACCGCCTCCCAGCAGTGCATCGAAAGCCGGAATGCCGGTTCCGATCCGCCCGCGGTCAAAATCGTGACGATGCTCGGCCGCAACGAGCCGCGGAAATACCTGAGCGCCGCCGGCACGAATGACGAAATCATGGTAGCCGCCACGGAACCCCTGGGCGCGATACTTCACGACGCGCAGTCGCCGGCGCTCGGCACCGTAGTCCGGCGTCAGCTCCTCCAGACGGATGACGCCATGCGCGACACTATGCACCGTCTTGTCGAGCACATCTGTCGTGAGATCGTCGAGCATCAAAACCGTCGAGCCGTGACGGGCGAAATAGTGCTTCATCGCCAGGATTTGCCGCCGATAACGCAGGGAACCCTGAGCCAGCAGCCGGATCTCCGACAGTGAATCGAGCACGATCCGCTGCGCCCTGCTGCGCTCGACGGCCTGGAAGATGAGCTTCACCGTCTCGCCGAGCTCGAGATCGGAAGAATAGAGGAGGCTCTGCTGCTGATCGGCATCCAGCAGGCTCTCCGGTGGCACGACCTCGAATATCTCGATCCTGTCGTCATCGAGCTCCCAACCGTGTGCTTCGGCCGTGTGGCGCAATTCGAGCGCTGTCTCCGAAAGCGTCACGTACAGGCCGCGCTGGCCCTCCCGCGCTCCCTCCAGCAGAAATCGCAGGGCCATGGTGGTCTTGCCGGTGCCCGGGCTTCCCTCGAGCAGGAAGACCCGGCCGGTTGCCAGGCCGCCCAGAAGAATGTCATCGAGACCTGGTACGCCTGTCCGGTCCTTGGATGTACCCGTCCTGGCGTCCATGGTCCCTCTCTTGGTCTCCGCCTACCTGCCGCTCGTATTGCCCGCCCGCAAACGGGCAAAGGCGCCCTCAACAACGACGAAAAGCGGCGAAAAGTTCCGGGTTTCGGCCCGGTCAGGGGCGGCGCGGTTCGATCGCGGCCAGGAATTCGGCCCCGTAGCGGTCGAGCTTGGCATCGCCAATTCCATGAATTTCGCGCATGGCGGCCAGTGTCGAGGGCCGGTGGGTGGCAAGCTCGACCAGAGTGCGGTCGGAGAAGACGACATAGGCCGGCACGTTCTGCGCTCGCGCCAGCCGCGTGCGCAGCGAACGGAGCGAGTCGAGAAGTTCGCTGTCGGCGTCGCTGACGATCGGCGGCGCCGTCAGGCCCCGCCGGTCGCGACGATCCCCCTTGGACGCCGGCGACGAGACGAACTTGCGCAGCTCGACCTTCTGCTTTCCCTTCAGCACGGACCAGCCCTCGTCGGTCACCCGCCAACGGCCGTGCTCCATCAGGTCCTGGGCGATGAGTCCGACGGCCGAAAGCTGGCGGAAGATCGAACGCCAGTCCGCCGCCTTGCGGTTCTTGCCGACGCCGAAGGTCGGCAACGCGTCATGCTTGAACCTGGCGACATTGTCGGTGAGGTCGCCCGTCAGAATGGCGACGAGATGCTCCATGCCGAATCGTTCGCCGGTGCGCACGATGGCGGACATCGCCTTCTGCGCATCGACGGTCGCGTCGAACAGCTCGACGCCTTCCACGCAGAGATCGCAGTTGCCGCAGGGCTCCGACGCTTCGCCGAAATAGGCGAGCAGGGTCTGGCGCCGGCAACGCGGCGCCTCGGCGAGCGACAGCAGCGCATTCAGCCGCTGGCGCTCGATGCGCTTGCGCTCGTCGGAGGAATCGCCCTGCTCGATCTGCAGGCGACGCAGCTGCATGTCGCCCAGTCCGTAGAGCGTCAGCGTGTCGGCGGGCAAACCGTCGCGACCGGCACGGCCGATCTCCTGATAGTAGGCCTCGACGTTGGACGGCAGATCGGCGTGGCAGACGAAGCGCACGTCGGGCTTGTCGATGCCCATGCCGAAGGCGACGGTGGCTGTCATCACCAGCCCGTCCTCCTGCTGGAAGGCATCCTGGTTGCGATCACGCACCGATTTTTCGAGGCCGGCATGATAGGGCCGCGCGTTGATGCCTGCGGCCACCAGTGCCTCGGCCATCTCCTCGACCTTGCGGCGAGAGGCGCAGTAGACGATGCCGCTCTCGCCGGGATGCGCCTGCACGAAGGACAGGACCTGACGCGTGGAACGCTCCTTCGGCTTGAACGCCAGCCGCAGGTTGGGCCGGTCGAAGCTGCGTACGAAGACGCGCGGCTCGCTGGCGAAAAGCTTCTCGACGATGTCGCCCCGCGTCGGTGCATCGGCGGTGGCGGTGAAGGCCAAGGTCTGCAGGCGGCCGCCGATCTGGCGCGCGAGATTGCCGAGCGTCAGATACTCCGGTCTGAAGTCATGCCCCCATTGCGAGACGCAGTGTGCCTCGTCGATGGCCATCATCGTGACCTGAGCCTCGGCCAGCATCTCGACGGTGTCGGGTCGGGCCAGCCGCTCGGGCGCGACATAGAGCAGGCGCAGCTCACGGCGCCGCAGGAGGCCCATCACCCGCGCATTCTCGGCCGGCTCGTTGCTGGAGTTCAGGCTGCCGGCCGCCACGCCGGCGGCGGTCAGCGCCTGGACCTGGTCGCGCATCAGCGCGATCAGCGGCGACACGACGAGTGTCAGGCCCGGTCGCGCAAGGGCGGGCAGCTGGAAACAGAGCGACTTGCCGCTGCCGGTTGGCATGACCGCCAGCACGTTGTCGCCGGCCAGCACAGCGCGCACGATCTCCTCCTGACCGGGTCGGAAGGCACTGAATCCAAAGACGGAATGCAGCAGCGCGCGGGCGTGGGAGAGGGGGTCATCCATCGTCGCCGGCAAACTACTCCCGCCCGGCGGCCTGCGACTATGTGGAACGCCGTCGCTGGGGAAAGCCCATCCGCCGGTTGCGTATTGAATAAGGACCATTTCGAGGCGGAACCCGCACCCCCTGTGCTCGTTCCTTCGCCAACGATAGGGGATACACATGGTGGGTTTGAGCCTTGCCGTTCTGCTGGCGGCCGCGGGCGTTGCGGTTTTTCCGTGCTGGCGGCACAGCGCCAATTGGGGCTATGGGCCGAGCACGGTTGCCGGCGGACTTCTGGTCCTGGTCGCGGCAGTGACGGTCGGGGACCGTATGTCCCTTGTTTCTCCCAGCAGACAGTGCCGATCCGTATCGGCATCCACCGCGTCTGAACAGGGGACTATTCGAATGGGTTTTGCTATCGCTCTTCCGGATATCATCACGGGAGATCGATCAATGCTTCGCCTCGCCACCCTGCCCGTCGCTCTGTTCGTCGCGACATCGGCGGTTCCCGCCCTGGCGCTCGACTGCCCCAAGCCGCAGCCGACGGCGAAGCCCGGAATCCTGAAGGAAACGCCGGCTCAGATGACCGCGGTCGGAAAGCAGCTTGCCGGCGCGGACAAGTTCAACGCCATCGCCTCGGCGACGGCCGATCTCCGCATCCGCTATCCCGGAGTCGAGAGCGCCGAAGTGGTGAACTATCTCGTCACCGCCTACTGCCCGGTCGTGGCGGCCGACGGCAAGCTGAGCGAAGCGCAGAAGAAGTCGGCCGTCGACGGCTTTGCCGCCCAGGTGATGCGCCAGGTTTATTGATGCCCGTCCTCAGTGGCGCGCCGCTTGGCCGCCATCGAGGGTCATGACCACGCCGCTGATGTAGCTGGCGCGGTCGGAGGCCAGGAACACGGCGAGGTCGGCGACCTCGTCGGGCTCGGCGGCACGGCCGAACGGCATGTGCTTGGTGAGCTCGGGCCAGCGCTCGGGATCGCCGAACTTCTGTTCAGCCACGTTGCGCAACCGGGTCAGCATACGGTCTGTTCGGGTGGCTGGCGGGTTGATTCCCACCACGCGCACGCCGTGATCGACGCTCTTCGATCCCACCGCGCGGGTGAAGGCCATGATGCCGGCGTTGCCCATCGTGCCGGCGACGTAGTCGTAGTTGAAGCTCTCGCCCGCCAGGCCGATCACGTTCACCACCACGCCCTTCTTGCGGGCGTACATCTTCTCCAGCATGGCGCGCGTCGCGTTGATGTAGCCGAACACCTTGAGGTCCCAGGCCTCGCGCCACGTGGGCTCGGTCAAGCTCAGGATGTCGCCCTGCGGGATCGCGCCGGCATTGTTCACCAGGATGTCGGCATGGCCGACCGCCTCGACGACGCTGCGCGCGGTGTCGCCGTTGGAGAAATCGGCGGGATGGATCTCGACCGGCACATTGTGGCGGGCGCGGATTTTCTCCCGCGCGCTTTCCAGCGATTCCTTCGACCGCGAGGCGATGTGCACGGCGCAGCCCTCGGCCGCAAATCCCATGGCGCAGGCAAAGCCGATGCCCCGGCTGCCGCCGGTGATGAGGACGGTCTTGCCGGAAAGCTTCATGTCCATTGGTCGTTTCCTCTATAGCCGGTAGACGCTGTCGATCGCCGCGCGTCCGTCCTCGGTCTTGACCCGTCCGTCCTTCACCATCTGGACGAGATGGGCCAGCATCGAACGGCCGGCCGCCGGATGCAGGTGGATCGGCGTGTCGGCGTAGTTCTTGGCGACCATCTGCGGGATGGTCTGCGGACCGTCCTTGAGACGCGAGATGATCTGCGCCTCGCGGCCCAGCCGGTGGTCGATGTAGGCTTGCACGAACGAATTGGGATCGCGGATCTCGGCGCCGTGCGTCGGAATGTAGAGGCTCTCGTCGCGCGGCAGCAGCTTGCGCAGCGAGGCGAAGTAGTCGGCCATGTTGCCGTCAGGCGGCGAGATCACCGCCGTCGACCAGCCCATCACATGGTCGCCCGAGAGCAGCGCCTTGTCTTCCTTCACCGCGAAGCAGAGATGGTTGGAGATGTGCCCCGGCGTGTGGACCGCCTCGACGTTCCACCCGTCGCCCTGGATCACGTCGCCATCGTTCAGCTTCACGTCGGGCGCGAAGGAGAAATCGCCCTCCTGCTCGGCCGTCACGCCCTCGGGCGTCGGATGCGGACCGTAGCTGTAGACCTTTGCGCCCGTCGCCCTGGCGAGCGCCGGTGTCGCCGGAACATGGTCGACATGGGTGTGCGTCACCAGGATGTGCGTCACCGTCTCGCCGCGCAAGGCGCGCAGCACGGCATCGATATGCTCCTGGTCATCGGGACCGGGATCGACGACCGCGACCTTGCCGTGGCCGATGATGTAGGTGCCGGTACCCTTGAAGGTGAAGGGATTGGGATTCTTGGCGACGACGCGCCGGATCAGCGGCGTCACCTCCATCGCCGTGCCGTAGTCGAACTTGAAGTCCCTGATGAACGGAATGCCGGCCATTTCAATCCTCATCGGAGCGCGCCACTCCAGTAGCGCTCAAGATTCAAGAGAAGAACGCCACTGGAATGGCGCGCTCCAATCAAGGAGGCGTCAACTTGTAGAGCGAGTTCCGGATGTCGGCGCTGACATAGACGATGCCGGTGCGGCCGACCGCGACGCCGGTCGGCACCAGGGCCGGCGGTCCGCCGGGGAAAGGCGCCAGGCCGATATCGAGGTTGGAGGCGATCACCGTCTTCGCGCCGGTCGCGGGATCGATGGCAACGACTCTCTTCTGGCCGACTTCGGCCACGTAGAGCTTGCCGTCGGGTCCGAGATCGATGCCTTCCGGACCGGTGAGATTGTCGGCCACCACCCGGCGCGTGCCCGCGGCGACGTCGATCTCGGTAACGACACCGGCCGAGATCTCGGTGACGTAGATCAGCGGACCCGCCCCGTGGACCATGGCGACCGGACCGCGCAGCTCCTTCATGACGGTGCTGCGCTCCTTGCCGTCGGCGCTGACCTTCACGAGGTTGCCGCTCGCCAGCTCGGCCACGTACATCGTGCCGTCGGCGAACTCGACCGCATCGACGGGGGCCGCGAACTCACCGAGCGTCGCCACGATCTTGCCGGTCTTGCGGTCGACTTTCTCGACCGTGTTGGAGAACCAGCTCGTGAGCAGCACGTTGTTCGGACCGACCGAGATGCCGATCGGATAGGCGTGCGTCTCGCCATGCACCCGCAGCACGTCGGTAACGTCGCCGTTGGCGCCGTCCACCTTGCGATAGCTGAACACGTCGGCCACGTGCACCGTGTCCTTGCCGCCTTCGGTCGTGACAGCAAGGTCGGTCGGAACGGCGAGCTTGCCTTCGACGATGGTGCGGTGCGCGCCGGTCTGCTTGTCGACCAGATAGACGCCGTTGTCGGTCATCGAGGTCACGAACAGGCGGCCGCGCGAATCGAAGGCGAGATTGTCGAGGCCGGGCTTCATCGAGGCGACCAGCTTCTTGGCCTTGCTGGTGAGGCTCACGCTCCAGATGCCGCCGGTCCCGGTGTCGACGACATAGACGTTGTCGCGGTTCTGCGGATCGATGTTGGCGGCGGCCGGCGTCTTGAAGCCCGAGGCGATCACCTCGGCCGCGCCGGTCTCGAGATTGACCTTCACGATCTCGCCCTTGAACCAGAGCGGCCCGTAGAGGAAGCCGTCGTCCTTGTGAACCTCGAAACCGTTGAGGCCCCCCAGCTTCTCGGCGATGCGGCGCAGCTCGTTGCGCGCCAGCGGCTTGAAGTCGGGCTTGTCGACGTTCCTGATGTCGATCTCGTAGAGAGCGTCGCCCAGGAAGACCTCGGAGACGAACAGGCGTCCATCCTTGCCGAACGCCAGCGAATTGGGACCGCTCATGCCGTTGGCGACCTCGATGGTCTTGCCGTTTGGCCTGCGGATATAGACCTTGCCGATCAGGAACGCCGTCCACGCCATCGTGCCGTCGTCGGCAAAGGCGATGTCGTCGGCCATGCCGGTGGGCGGGTCGATCACCCGGTCGACTTCGCCCGAATCGACCTGCACACGATAGAGGGTCTGGCCGATCACCGAGCCGGCGAACAGCTGATCGTCCTTGTTGAAGGCGAGCCCGTGCACACCATGGAACCACGAACCCGGAACTAGGAACTGCTGGCTGTACTCCTTCGCCGGCGGCGCTTCGGCCTGCTGCGCCAACGCGCCACTCGTTACACCGAACGCAAGCACCGCCGACGCGACAATGCGGCCCAACCCCATCCCGTTTCCTCCGACCGACCCACTCGCGGCGCGGACTTTAGACCGCGTGACGGGTTTTGTAACGCCGAACCCTTCGGCTACCATCAGCACTCGACAGAAGAACGCTCATTCTGCAGGAGGAAATCATGGCGGGTCCGCTCACTGGACTGACGATCGTCGAATTGGCCGGAATCGGTCCGGGCCCGATGTGCTCGATGATGCTGGGCGACATGGGTGCCGACGTGATTCGGGTCGACCGCACCAAGGCGCACGTCATGGACCGGCTCGCAGACCCGAAGTTCGCCGTCCACAACCGGAGCCGCCGTTCGGTCTCCGTCGACCTGCAGAGCAAGGCGGGCGTCGAGGTCGTGCTGCGCCTGATCGAGAAGGCCGACGGCATGACAGAGCCGTTCCGTCCCGGTGTCGCCGAGCGGCTGGGCCTCGGGCCCGATGTCTGCCTCGCACTCAATCCCAAGCTCGTGTACGGCCGCATGACGGGCTGGGGCCAGGAAGGCCCGCTCGCCAAGGCAGCTGGGCATGACATCAACTACATCGCCCTGACCGGCGCGCTGCATGCGATCGGCAGCAAGGACAAGCCGATGCCGCCGCTCAATCTCGTGGGCGATTTCGGCGGCGGCGGCATGCTGCTGGCCTTCGGCATGGTGTGCGGCCTGCTCGAGGCCCAGCGTTCCGGCAAGGGTCAGGTGGTCGACGCAGCCATGGTCGACGGCGCGGCCCTGCTGCTGGGCGGGATCTACGGCATGGCCGGCGCCGGTCTGTGGAACGACGAGCGCGAGAGCAACATGCTCGACGGCGGCGCGCACTTTTACGGTACCTACGAGACGAAGGACGGCAAGCATGTCTGCATCGGCTCGATCGAGCCGCAATTCTATGCGCTGCTGCTCGAGAAGACGGGCCTGAAGGACGAGCCGCTGCCGGCACAGATGGACCGCAAGGCCTGGGGCCAGCTCAAGGAGCGGCTGACCACCATCTTCAAGACGAAGACCCGCGACGAATGGTGCGCGATCATGGAAGGCACCGACATCTGCTTCGCTCCGGTGCTCAGCATGAAGGAAGCCCCGCACCACGCGCACGCCAAGGCGCGGAACGCCTATGTCGACGTGGCCGGCTTCCCGCAGCCTGCCGCCGCGCCACGTTTTTCGCGCACCAAGGAAGGCGTGAAGGGCCCCGCGGCCAAGCGCGGCCAGCATACCGACGAGATTCTGTCCGAACGCGGCTTCTCGGCCAAGGAGATCGGCGAACTGAAGGCCGCCGGCGTCGTCGGCCCACAAGCCTGACGCGGCAATCATGATGGGACACCCATGATCCGTGCCTTCGAACTGGCGGTACAGCAGCTTGGCGATCCCAGGCTGCGCGTCATCGTCTGGCAGTCGCTGGCACTGTCGCTGGTGCTGCAGATCGCGCTGGGCGTGCTGGCCTGGTGGGCGCTGCAGTCCTTCGCAACCTTTCAGTGGTCATGGGTGAACGAAACGATCCGCTGGCTGGGCGGCGGCGCGGTCGCCGTCCTGGCGCTGATGCTGTTTCCGGCGAGCTTCGGCATCGTCATCTCCGTCTTCATGGAGCGGATCGCCGACATCGTCGAAGCAAAGCATTATCCGCAGCTCGGCCCGGCGCGCGGCATCCCGCTCCGGACCGGACTCTGGTCGGGCATCGTGTTCCTGTTCGCGCTGCTCGCCATCAACCTGGTGATGCTGCCCTTCTACGTGGTGGCCCTGTTCGTCGCCGGGCTGGGGGCCGTCCTGTTCTACGGCGTCAACGGCTGGCTGGCGGGTCGCGAATACTACGAGCAGGTCGCCTTGCGCCGGCGCGATCCGGCTGAGGTCAAGGCCTGGCGCAAGGCCAATATCGGCACCCTCTGGCTCAGCGGCATCCTCATCGTGTTCCTCGGCACCATTCCGATCCTCAACCTGATCGTCCCGGTGCTGGGAATGGCGATGATGGTGCATATCGCCCAGACCTTGAAGCCACCTCTTAACCGGCCGATGACGCCGCGTTAGAGTGAAGCTATGAAATCTGCATTTGCGGCACTGGCGGCCCTGCTCCTGTTGACCGGCTGCCAGACCGGCGGCCAGGACTATTCGCTGGGCGCCGGGGAGAAGGGCGTCTTCAGTTCGCGCAACGCCGGCTCACCGATCCCCCCAGACCGCATCAAGGGTCTGGACGAGGCCCAGCTGGTCGCCTTGTTCGGCGCCCCGCAACTCGACCGCAAGGACGGAACGGCCCGCGTGCTGCGCTACAAGTCAGACGCCTGCACCCTCTTCGTGTCGATGTATCAGCGGGACGGCCAATTCCGGGCCGACTTCGCCGACGCCTACGACACCCAGCTACGGCCCCTGCCGCCCGACCAGTGCGCCGGCTCGGTCGCGGCGCAGAAGAAGCGCGTCGCCTGACATCGCGTTCAGGTCCCGCTTTCCCCTGACAGCCGCCGCCAGAGCGCGGCGATCGCTGCGCAGGCCCTTTCCCGCGCGATCATGTCGAGATGACCGAGGTCGGGAACGACCTCCACGGTGATTGGCGGATTGAGTTCGTTGAACAGCGGCGCGTACTGCTCGGCTCTGAACAATTCGTCGTTGGCGCCGACGGCGACGATCGTCGGCCGGTCGATGCGCGCGATCTCAGCCCGCCAGTCGCGGCCGAGCTGGAGGCCGGAGGCGAGCCGGAAGGAATACACGGGCGTACGATTCTCGCTCGGCGCCGACGCCGTGGCGAAGCGCACGACCGGCAGCGCCTGGAACCAGGGCACGCCGAAGCCATCGAGGATCGAGAGCGCGATGACGCGCGGCACCGCCACGCTCGCCCAGCCGCCGGAGGCCGGTCGCGTCGTGGGGGCATCCGGCGCGACGAAGGGCGAGATCGCGAGATAGGCATCGAAGGCCTGCCGGTTGGCGCCGCTTGCCGTGCGCAGCACGAAGCCGCCGCCCGAGGAGAAGCCGATCAAGGTGCGCTGGATCTTCCGATCCGTGAGGCCAGTCGCTTCGAGGAAATCCATGAGGTCATCGTCGAGCTGGGTGCGATACGAGGTATCCCCGTTGGCCGTGCCGCTGCCGCCATGGCCGCGCAGGCTGATCGAATAGACCGTGGCTCCCGCCGCCTGCAGCGCCTGCGCCGACTTGTGCATGGAGATGCTGGCACTCGACGAGCCATGGACCAGTATGACGGCGCGATCGGGCCGCGCCGGATAGACGCGATAGGCGAGCGGCGCGCCGTCGCGGGCCGCCACGCGCTGGACCGGCGGGAGCTCGGCCCAGTTCCAGGTCGACATGCCCGGCAGCGAATCGCCCGCGAGCAGGCGCGGCAGTTCACCCGGTGTGCTGAAGGCGATGACGCCGCCGAACCCTGCGGACACGACCAGCAGAAAAACCGCCGGCACCCACCCAATGCGACGGACCCAGCGGCTGGACCGGCCACCCACCCCGCCCAGCCAGCCGAGACCGGTCCCGGCTACGAGGCCGCCGACACCGCCGGCCAGGGCGATCCACGCCGGATCGGCCCGCAGCGCCGGCGCCATCCCGAAGATCACGCCCAGCGCGTAACGCACGGCGAAGATCGAGAGGCCGAAGACCAGCATGAACCAGCCGCCGCCGATTTCGAGGCGGCCATCGTCGAGGCGCCGCACGGCGCGGCGGCGGCCGATCAGAAAGCCCAGCGGCAGGGCGACGGCCAAGGCCGCCAGCCAAGCGATCAGGGCCAGCCCCGGGCGCGCGGACTGGCCGATGCCGACCAACGACAGGGCCAACCCCACGAGCGGCAGGATCGCCAGCCGCCACAGCGGCAGGGTCCGGGGTCGCAGCCCGAGCACCCCCAGCCAGACGACGAGCGCCATGAGAGGCCACACCCAAAGCGGCGTGTTCAGGACGATCTGGAAGACAATCTGTAACGGCTGCGACATGACGGGCTTCGGAGGTGGCGGCGTTGCCCTCACCTTCCGTGCAGCGCCGCTCCAGTTCCATCATCGCTTCGCGGAAATGCTGGCGTTTTTCGCGATCTGCCGTCATTCATCCGTTCACGATGCGCGAATCGCCCTACGTCCGGTCGTTGCCGTACCAGCTTCTGCCGGTTCTCGGCGTCGCGCTGGTGCTGGCCGTGCTCGGTCCTTTCGGCACCTACCAGAGCATGGACCTCGTCCAGCGACTGGCGCATTTCGGCATCATCGGCGCCTTGAGCTGGATCCAGGTGGTCCTTCTGGCCGCCTGGTTCGGGACCATCGAGCCGATCGACCGCTGGCCGGTGGCGGGCCGGATGACCCTGGTCGGCCTGCTGGCGGCGATACCCAGCACCTTCGAGGTCATCGCCGTTCATTCTTGGCTGGTGCGTCCCATGCCGCTTTCACTCGCACCGCAACTGTACCCCGAGAACGCGTTTCTGACCGTCGTCATCTCGGTGATGATCGGCCTGTTCGTCGAGCAGCGGCTGCGGGCGAAGGCCGATGCGGAGCGGGAACGCGTCGCTTCCCTGCCACCGGACACGCCCGCACCCGGTCAGCCGGCAACCGCCACCCCCGATTTCTTCCGCCGCATTCCGCCCGCACTCGGCCGGGATTTGCTGGCCCTCGAAATGGAGGATCACTACCTCCGCATCCATACCGCGCTGGGGAGCGATCTCGTCCTGATGCGGCTGCGCGATGCCCTGGCCGAGTTGCCGCGCGAGCGCGGCCGTCAAGTCCATCGTTCATGGTGGGTGGCGGAAGGCGCCGTCGCCTCGGTCGACCGGACGTCGGGCCGGCTCGTGCTCGTCCTGCGCAACGGCCTGCAGGTGCCGGTCAGCAAGACCTATCGCGACAGCGTCAGGGAAGCGGGCTGGGTCGACACGTAGCGGCCTATCGGCCGCCGCGATCCTCGCGCCAGAAGTCGAGCTTCTCCTGAATCGGGCGATCGGAGAAGGAGAACAGGACGGCATCGCCGTCGGCGCGATGCTCGACCCGGGCCCAACTGGGGACGACGAAGTGATCCCGCTTCTTCCAGCGCATCACCGTGTCGCCGATCCGGCTCTCGCCCTCACCTTCGACCACCGAGAAGACCGTACCGTCGGTACTGCGATAGGGCGCCGTCGCGAAGCCCTTGGGCAGGAGCTGCATGAAGGTGCCCATGGTGGCGATCGGCGCGCCGCCGCTCGCCGGATTGACGTAACGCAGCTTGTAGCCGTGGCAGGGGTCGGGGGCACCCGCCCGGGCCAGCCCGTCGAGGGCCTCACGCGTGCGCGCGTAGGGATAATTGAAGATCGGCGAGGTCTGGCGCGACGGCTTCCAGTCGACCGGCAGGAGGCCGCTCGCGAACTTCGCGTCGGACGTGCCCTGCGGCGTGGTCACGACCTGCTCGTCGGTCTCGCCGTTCTCGGCGAAGCCCGCGTTAAACATTGCGACCAGCGGGATGTCGAGCCCGTCCAGCCACACCATCGGCTTCGACGAGTCGTTGCCGTGATCGTGCCAAGTCCAGGTCGGCGTGATCACGAAGTCGCCCTCGTGCATGATCGTGCGCTCGCCATCGACCGCCGTGTAGGCGCCTTCGCCCTCGACGATGAAGCGCAGCGCCGACTGGGTATGACGATGGCTGGGCGCCACTTCGCCGGGCAGGATCAGCTGCAGGCCGGCATAGAGGGTCGGCGTGATGCAGGCGCTGCCGATCATCGCCGGATTCTCGAGGATCAGTACCCGCCGCACCGCTTCCCTGGCGGTGATCAGCGTGCCAGACTCCATCAGGAACGGGCGCACTCTGTCGTAGTCCCAGTGCGCGGCCTGGTACTTCGGTGCAGGCTTCGGTGGCACGAGCTGGTGCAGCGATTCCCAGAGCGGCGCCATCGAGAGGCCGCCGATTCGTTCGTAGAAGTCGCGCCGCGCGTTGTTCCCCGTGGTCGGCGTCGACATTGCGTGCCTACTCGGCGGCGCGCAGCAACGGCGCCGACCGCGCCGCCATGCGCGCACGGCAGGCCGCGGAGAAGGCGTCGAACAGTTTCATAGACACCGGATTCTCGAGCGCCTTGTATTCGGGGTGCCATTGCAGGGCGAGCACGAAGCCCGGCGCGTCGGGCACGCTCAGCGCCTCGACCTGACCGTCCTCGCAGCAGGTCGCCTCGACACGGGCACGCGGCGCCAGCACGTCGACGCCCTGCGCATGCAGCGAGTTCACCGTCACGCGACGCTCGCCCAGCAGCTGCTGCAGCATCCCGCCTTCGGCGATGTCGATCTCGTGCGCCGGCGCGTAGTTCACGTCCATGTCGGGCGACTTGGGCGAGCGGTGGTCGCGCCGCCCTTCGACTTCGTGCACGTGCTGGTGCAGCGAGCCGCCCAGCGCGACATTGACCTCCTGCAGGCCGCGGCAGATCGCGAACAGCGGCACGCCGCGGTCGATCGTGTGCCGGATCAGCGGCAGGGTGGTCGAGTCTCGCGCGCGATCGTGCAGCGTGCCCTCGCGGCTCTCCTTGCCATAGTGATGCGGCTCGACGTTGGAGGGGCTGCCGGTCAGCAGGATGCCGTCCAGACTGTCGAGCAGGCGGTCCATGGCTTCGAGGAAGCCGGGTTCGTCGTCGAATTCAGGACCGATGGCGGGGATCAGGACGGGCAGGCCGCCCGCGGCGCGGAGCGCCGCCTGGACGTATTTCTCACCGACCGTGTGATGCCAGCCGCCCCTTCCGTTCTCCTTGAGGCAGGCGGAAACACCGATCAGGGGACGTGAAGAGCTGCGGGTCATTGGTGGCCGGGGCATGCAAATAGCGGGGGCGGCATTTTCACCGTTGGCCCGCATCTTGGCAATTGCCCGGCGCCGGCTCCTGCCCGCAGCTTGTGCAGTGCAGCCCTGCATGGTACCGCCGCGCCGCAGCAAACTTTTGTCCAAGACGATTGGAAGAGCGCCATGACGACCACCCCTCCGCCGTCCGCCCCGCCCTCCGGCACGACTGCCCAGGCGGGCCCCGCCGCGCCCCTCACGATGCACGGCCAGTACATCAAGGATTTCAGCTTCGAGAATCCGCGTGCGCCGCAGAGCCTGATCGAGCAGACGACCCCGCAGCTCACGCTGAACGTGCAGGTCGGCAACCGCCAGTTCGACGCCAAGACCTTCGAAGTGTCGCTCACGATCGAGGCCGCCGCGCATACGCCGGAGAAGGAGCCTCTGTTCATGCTGGAGCTGGTCTATGCCGGCACCGTGACCCTGGGCGAGCTGCCGCAGGAAGCCTTCGGCCCGATGCTGTTCATCGAGACGCCGCGCCTGCTCTTCCCGTTCGCCCGGGCCATCGTGGCCAATGCCACCCGCGAGGCCGGCTTCCCGCCGCTCAATATCGCGCCGGTCGATTTCGTGGCCCTGTTCCGCCAGCAGCTCGAGGCCAATGGCGGCCAGGCGCCGGGCATGCCCGCCGGCCCGGTCGGCCACGCCTGAGCTAGGCCGCTTCGGGCTTCAGCCAGAGCGGATCGCTGATCTTCTTCAGGAATTCCGCATGCGCGGCGAGCTCGGCAGGGCTTGCCGCGTGCGGACGGGCCGGCCGGATGGGCCGGCTCTGGTCGACGAGGCCTTCGAGGCCCGCCGCCACCATCTCCGGGGCTAGGCCCAGATCGCGCTGCCGGCCGCCGCTCAGCTCCAGATAGACTTCCGCCAGAAGCTCCGAATCGAGCAGCGCCCCGTGCTTGGTGCGCTTGGTGTTGTCGATGCCGAAACGGTCGCACAGGGCATCGAGGCTGGCGCGCTGGCCGGGAAACTTGCGCCGCGACAGCGAGACCGTGTCGACATAGTCGGTCGCGATCCTGGGCTTGCCGGCACGAGAAAGCTCGGCGTTCAGGAAGCCCAGGTCGAACTGCGCGTTGTGGATGACGAGCTGGGC